>JALZOI010000179.1 GCA_030857245.1 Myxococcota bacterium | reverse complement strand
ATCAACTACCGGACGTTCAAGCCGGAGCGTGATGGTCTGTTCTGCGCCAAGATCTTTGGCCCGGTGAAGGACTACGAGTGCAACTGCGGCAAGTACAAGCGCATGAAGCACCGCGGCGTCGTCTGCGAGAAGTGCGGCGTCGAGGTGATCCAGGCGAAGGTGCGCCGCGAGCGCATGGGCCACATCTCGCTCGCCACGCCGGTCGCGCACATCTGGTTCCTCAAGAGCCTGCCGTCGCGCATCGGTAACCTGCTCGACATCCCGCTCAAGGATCTCGAGAAGGTCCTCTACTGCGAGGCGTACATCGTCATCGACGCGAAGCAGTCGGGCCTCGCCCGCGCCGAGCTCCTCACCGAGGAGCGCTACGGCAAGCTGCTCGACGAGATGGGCTTCGACGCGTTCGACGCCGGCATGGGCGCCGAGGCGATCCTCCAGCTGCTCAAGGACCTCGACATCCTCGGGCTCGCGGAGACGCTGCGCCAGGAGATGCGCGAGATCACGTCCGAGGCGAAGCGCAAGAAGATCGCGAAGCGCCTCAAGGTCGTCGAGGCGTTCCGCGAGAGCGGCAACAAGCCCGAGTGGATGATGCTGACCATCATCCCGGTGATCCCGCCGGACCTGCGCCCGCTCGTCCCGCTCGACGGTGGCCGCTTCGCGACCTCGGATCTCAACGATCTGTATCGCCGCGTCATCAACCGGAACAACCGGCTCCGCCGGCTCCAGGAGCTCAACGCTCCCGAGATCATCATCCGCAACGAGAAGCGGATGCTGCAGGAGGCCGTCGACGCGCTGTTCGACAACGGCCGCCGCGGCAAGACGATCACGGGTCCGAACAAGCGCCCCCTCAAGTCGCTCAGCGACATGCTCAAGGGCAAGCAGGGCCGGTTCCGGCAGAACCTGCTCGGCAAGCGCGTCGACTACTCGGGTCGTTCGGTGATCGTGATCGGTCCCGAGCTCAAGCTGCACCAGTGCGGCCTGCCCAAGAAGATGGCGCTCGAGCTGTTCACGCCGTTCATCTACAACAAGCTCGAGGAGCGCCACCTGGTCACGACGATCAAGTCGGCCAAGAAGCTCGTCGAGAAGGAGCGCCCGGAGGTCTGGGACATCCTCGAGGAAGTGATCAAGGAGCACCCGGTGCTCCTGAACCGCGCCCCGACGCTGCACCGCCTCGGCATCCAGGCGTTCGAGCCGGTCCTCACCGAGGGCAAGGCGATCCAGCTGCACCCGCTCGTCTGCGCGGCGTTCAACGCCGACTTCGACGGCGATCAGATGGCCGTCCACGTGCCGCTCTCCATCGAGGCGCAGATGGAAGCGCGCGTGCTCATGATGAGCACGAACAACATCCTGTCCCCCGCGAACGGCAAGCCGATCATCGTCCCCTCGCAGGACATCGTGCTCGGCCTCTACAACCTCACGCGCGAGCGGCCGTACGCCCGCGGTGAGTATCGCGATGGCAAGAAGGGCAAGTCCGTGGCCCGCGGCGTGTTCGCCTCGATCGACGAGGTGCGCATGGCGCACGACCACGGCGAGGTCCACCTCCAGGCCGCGATCAAGCTGCGCATGGACAAGGCGGGCGGCGGCACCGAGCTGGTGTCGACGACCGTCGGTCGCGCGCTGCTGAAGGACATCTGCCCGCCGCAGATCCCGTTCGAGGCCATCAACAAGGTGATGGGCAAGAAGCAGCTCGCCGAGCTGATCGACCTCGTCTATCGCGAGGCCGGCCAGAAGGCCACGGTGCTCCTCGCGGATGCGCTGCGGACCACCGGCTACACGTACGCGACGAAGGCCGGCATCTCGATCTGCCTCGACGACATGGTCATCCCGCCGTCGAAGGAAGTCCTGCTGGGCGAGGCCCAGAAGGAAGTCGGCGAGATCGAGGAGCAGTACACCGAGGGCCTCATCACCGACGGTGAGCGCTACAACAAGGTCGTCGACATCTGGGCGCAGGTCGCCGAGTCGATCGCCAAGGACATGATGAAGGAGATCTCCACGGAGATCTTCAAGGATCCCGAGAGCAACGCGGAGAAGAAGGCCCCGTCGTTCAACTCGATCTTCATCATGGCGGACTCCGGTGCTCGCGGCTCGCAGCAGCAGATGCGGCAGCTGGCCGGCATGCGCGGCCTGATGGCCAAGCCCTCGGGCGAGATCATCGAGACCCCGATCACCACGAACTTCCGCGAAGGTCTGTCGGTTCACCAGTACTTCATCTCGACCCACGGCGCTCGCAAGGGCCTCGCGGACACCGCGCTGAAGACCGCGAACTCCGGCTACCTGACCCGCCGTCTGGTCGATGTCTCGCAGGACACGATCATCAGCGAGTTCGACTGTGGGACGCGCCAGGGCATGGAGATGATGCCGCTCATCGAGGGCGGCGAGATCATCGAGCGCCTCGGTGACCGGATCCTCGGGCGCGTCGTCCTCGAGGACGTCGTCGACCCGTACACGGGCGAAGTGCTCGTGCCGTCGGAAGCCGAGATCAACGAGGAGCACGTCAAGGTCATCGACGCGGCCGGTATCGACCGCGTCAAGATCCGGTCGGTGCTCGCGTGCGAGACCCGCCGCGGGATCTGCTCGCTGTGCTACGGCCGTGACCTCGCTCGAGGCCACATGGTCAACATCGGTGAGGCGGTCGGCGTCATCGCCGCCCAGTCCATCGGTGAGCCCGGTACGCAGCTCACGATGCGTACGTTCCACATCGGTGGCGTCGGTCAGATCCGCACGGAGCAGAGCTCGCTCGAGGCCCGCAACGAGGGCACGATCAAGCTCAACAACCTCCACACGGTGAAGAAGAAGGACCACTGGGTCGTGATGAACCGCCAGAGCGAGCTCGTCATCGTCGACGAGATCGGTCGCGAGCGCGAGCGCTACGGCCTCCAGTACGGCGCGCGCCTGATGGTGTCCGATGGCAACAAGGTCAAGGCCGGTCAGGTCATGGCCGAGTGGGATCCCTTCGCGATGCCGATCGTGACCGAGGTCTCCGGCTACGTGAAGTACGGCGACATCATCGACGGTGTCACCATGGCGGAGTCGCTCGACGAGATCACCGGCCTGTCGCGCAAGACGGTCACCGAGTCGAAGGACGCGGATTCGCGTCCGCGCATCACCCTGAAGGACGCCGACGGCAACACCGTCAAGCTGCCCCAGGGCGACGGCGAGGCCCGGTACTTCCTGCCGGTCGGCTCGAATATCTACGTCAACGATGGTGACTTCATCGAGGCTGGCGACGTGATCGCCAAGGTCTCGCGCGAGACCACCAAGACGAAGGACATCACCGGCGGTCTGCCACGCGTCGCCGAGCTGTTCGAGGCCCGCAAGCCGAAGGACCACGCGGTCATCTGCGAGATCGACGGCACCGTCCACTTCGGCAAGGACACCAAGGGCAAGCGCAAGGTGCTCGTGGTTCCCGAGGTCGGCGACCCGAGCGAGTACCTGATCCCGAAGGGCAAGCACCTGTCCGTCCGCGAAGGCGACCGCGTCCGCGCGGGCGAGGCGCTGATGGATGGTCCGGCGAACCCGCACGACATCCTCAAGGTCCTCGGCGAGCGCGCACTCGCGAAGTACCTGGTCGACGAGATCCAGGAGGTCTATCGCCTCCAGGGCGTGCGTATCAACGACAAGCACATCGAAGCGATCGTTCGCCAGATGCTGCGCCGGGTCAGCGTCTCCGACCCGGGCGATACGAACTTCCTGCTCGACGAGCACGTCGAGAAGCACATCTTCGAGGAAGAGAACGAGCGCGTGATCGTCGCCGGTGGCCAGCCGGCCAAGGGCGATGCGCTGCTCCTCGGCATCACGAAGGCGTCGCTGTCGACCGAGTCGTTCATCTCGGCGTCGTCGTTCCAGGAGACCACGAAGGTGCTGACCGAGGCGTCCATCAACGGCCGCGTCGACTACCTCCGCGGCCTCAAGGAGAACGTCATCATGGGTCGCCTGATCCCCGCCGGCACCGGCCTGGGCGCGTACAAGCGCCTGACGGTCGATGTCTCGGCCGAGGACGAGGATGGCTTCCCGATGAACGCGAAGGAAGACGACGTCTCCGACGACGTGCTCGAAGCCGCCGTCGAGTAAGCAGCACGCACCGTAGGCGTCTGCGAGCCGGCCCGGTGATCACCGGGCCGGTTGTTCTGCGTTGGCTCGCCCGCGTCGGCGTGATGGCTCGACCGTGACGCTGGCGATCGTCACCGGGCGGGGGCCCACCCGCCGGCGTGAGCGCCTCCCGGCGGTTCGAGCGATCTCGACCGGAACGGTTGGCGTGGGGACGGGGTGCGGCTATAAGTCGCCGGGTATGGGCTCGACGGGAAAGAAACTGGCTGCGGTCGCGTCGACTCTCAGCTTCGAGAAGTTCTGGGCGTGGCTGGGCGGTCACGCGAACTGCATCCTGCGCGCCGGCACCCCCGAGGTCGTGCTGCTCGACCACGATGACTTTCACTGGACGCTGATCACGGAGGACGAGCACACGCTCGTCGTCCAGCTCGCGCGCGCCAAGGATCTCGTCGGCGAGCTCCTCGTGTTCCCGGGCGAGATCGCCTACGTCCAGGTGGAGCCGACCGAGGTCGATGGCGAGTGGCTGTTCGAGTGCGTCGTCGAGAACGAGAAGGCCCGCGAGGTCGCGTACCACTTCGTGATGGCGCACGAGTACGAGGACAGCGAGCACCGTCGCGAAGACAAGTGGACGCACTGAACCCGCGATCGGATCACAGATCGCGAACCCCGGAGGCCGCCCCCCCGCGCGTGCTAGGCTCCACCGCGTGTTCACCGAGGGTGCCAGTGACGCCACGGACGAGCTGATCGGTAGCCTCGTCGACGAGCGCTACAAGGTGCTCGAGTCCATGGCCGCCGGCTCGATGGGCGCGGTCTACAAGGCCGAGCGCGTTCCGGTCGGCAAGATCGTCGCGATCAAGTTCCTCCACGCGTCGTTCGCCAACGACCCCGAGTTCCTCGCGCGGTTCGAGCGCGAGACGCGGGTGATGAGCAAGCTGGCTCACCCGAACTGCGTCTCCGTCGTCGACTTCGGAGTGTGGGAAGGCGCGCCGTACCTCGTGATGGAGTACGTCGGTGGCCAGACGCTGCGCTCGATGCTCGACGATGGGCCGCTGCTGCCGACGCGCGCGCTCAACCTGACGCGCCAGATCTCGGCGGGGCTCGCCCACGCCCACACGCAGGGCATCGTCCATCGTGACGTCAAGCCGGCCAACATCATGATCAGCGAGGAGATCGGGGCCGGCGAGCACGTCCGCATCCTCGACTTCGGGCTCGCCCGGTTGCGCGGCGCGGTCGGGCGCGACGCCACGCAGACCAACGTCGTCGTCGGCACGCCGAACTACATGGCGCCGGAGCAGACGATCGGCGGCGGCACCATCGACGCTCGCACCGACGTCTACGCGGTCGGCATCGTGCTGTTCGAGATGATCGCGGGCGAGCGGCCGTTCCACGCCGAGGACACGCTCGCGCTCCTCGGCATGCACCGCGCGGCGCCGATCCCGAAGCTCGTCGATCGCGTCGAGCACACCGTCGTGCTCCCCGCCGGCCTGCAGGACATCGTCGACAAGGCGATGGCGAAGTCGCCCGACGATCGCTACCAGTCCGCGATCGAGCTCGCGGCGGCGATCGACGCGCTCACCGGCGCCAAGAGCGCCGCCGAGCCGATCGTGGTGTCCTCGAAGAAGCCCAACCCGGTGGCGATCGCCCCGACGGTGGTCGACATGTCGAGCACCCGGGTCGACCGCAGCCAGCCGCGTCGGGGCAGCAACAAGGCAGGCGCGTTGCTCGCGCTGCTCGTGCTCGCCGGCGGCGCGGGCGCGGCCTGGTACCTGAAGAATCGCAGCGAGCGCGACCCCGCGCGGGGCGAGCAGGGCGGCAGCAGCGTCGTCGTCGTCGCCCAGCCCGGCAGCGGCTCGGTCGCGGCGATCGAGCTCCCCGGCACGCCTGCGGGCGCTGATGGGGTCGGCAGCGCCGGGAGCGCGTCGGCGGTCACCGCGGGCAGCAACGATGCGGTCGGCAGCGGCAGCGCGATGGTCGATCTCGGCCCGGGCAGTGCCGGGGCCGGCAGCGATGCGCCCGACGACAGCGACGACGGGATCGGCGGCGGCAGCGGCGAGATCGAGATGGCCCCCGATCCGATGAGCGCCACCAACCCGGCGCCCGAGGATCCGGACAAGCCCGGGCCCGAGGACGAGGCGGAGGACGCGCCGAAGGACACCGCTGATGTCGAGAAGCGGGCCCCGATCGCGGCCGCGCGTGCGACGACGATCCACGAGGCGGTCAAGCTGATCCAGGACGGCCAGCGCGACCTCGCGCTCGCGAGCCTGCGGTCGATCTGGAAGAAGACGCCGAACAGCGCGTACGTGCCGTTCCTCCTCGGCAACCTGTACTTCGACCAGACGTGGTGGTCGGTCGCGATGGACCACTACCGGATCGCGATCGCCAAGAACGCCGGGTACAAGCGCAACGCGACGCTCAACCGCAACATCATCCGCATGCTGGGCAGCGCGCGGACGAACAAGAAGGCGCAGGTCTTCTTGAAGAAGACGATCGGCCGCGCCTCGCTGCCCTACCTACGGACCGCGGCGAAGAGCGACAAGAACCCCCACGTCAAGAAGTGGGCGGCTTACGTGCTGCGGATGATCAAGTAGCGCCCGGGGCGGCTCGCTCACGGCACGCACTGACCGGCGCTGCACGTCCCGCTCGCGCACGGCCGGTCACACGCACCGCAGTGCGCCGGATCGGTCGCCACGTCGCGACACGCGCCGCCACACGTCAGCTTCGGCTGCGTGCACACGGGCACGTCGGGGCTCAGGCCCTCGGGCGTGGGCGGCAGCTCCTCGACGAGCTCGGCATCGGGCGGCGGAGGTGGCTCGTCGATCCCGGCATCCGGCAGCTCGGCCGCGGCCACGCAGCGGCCCTCGACGAGGGCGTACCCGGCCGCGCAGGGCGCGCCGATCAGCGAGTCGAAGCAGCCGCCCAGCAATGGAGCGGTCATCAGCAGAGCGGCGGTCAGCGCGACGTGCTTCATGGTTCTCCTGAAGCCCGCGCGGGATCCGCGGGTAGGGCCCCTCGATCGATCACGAACTCGACGCGGCGATTGCGGCGATGGGCCTCCTTGGACGTCCCGGCGTCGCGCGGCCGCGTGCCGCCATGGCCGATGGCGTCGAGGCGGTCGGGCGCGAAGCCGTGCTCGAGCAGGACGGCGCGCACGCGGTCGGCGCGCCGCTGGCTGAGCTCGAGGTTCCACGCCGCCGAGCCGCGGACGTCCGCGTGACCCTCGATGGTCAGGCGCTTCCACTCGGGATGCGCGGCCCACAGCGTCGCGAGGGCCTGGATGATCACGCGGCCGCCGCGGCGCACCCACGCGCGATCGAAGTCGAACAGCACGTGCTCGTCGAGGATGATCCGATCGTGCGTGACGGTGAGCTCGGGAGGCAGGTCGGGGAGCGGCGCGGGCACGGCGGGCGGCGGGGCGGAGGCTCACGGTGCCGAGTCCGCCGAGGCCGGGGTTGCGCAGGTGCTCGCCGAATGCCGGACCGTCACGCACCCCGAGGCGGAGCCGGGCGCCGAGCGCGAACCGGCTAGGGCCCGCATAGAGGCCGATCGCGGGCATCACGCCTGCGCGGAACACGCCTTCCTGGGCGTCCGACACCGCGACCGCGGCCGGCGCCTCGGCGACCAGCCAGCCGTCCGCGCGGGCCACCGGAACCGCTCTCATCATCAGTACCGGCACCAGCACCGACAGCCAGCCGCTCGCGATCGGACTCCAAAAAATGGCTGGGTCGGCCAGATCTCCCCGCGCTGAAGGTACGCCTGGGGTACCCATACGGGCGTTCGGTGCGCCGCCTGTACCCCATCGGGACACAGGCCTTGACAGGACGGGCTGAATCCGTAAAGTCTCGCGCTCCGCTCGGAACGCCCAGGATTCATTAGATGCCGACCATCAATCAGCTTGTTCGCAAGGGTCGCGAGAAGATTCGCACGAAGAGTGCGTCTCCCGCCCTGAAGCAGTGCCCGCAGAAGCGTGGCGTCTGCACCCGCGTCTACACGACCACGCCGAAGAAGCCGAACTCGGCGCTTCGCAAGGTCGCTCGCGTTCGTCTGACGAACGCGATGGAAGTGACGTCGTACATCCCGGGCGAGGGACACAACCTGCAGGAGCACTCGGTGGTCCTGATCCGTGGTGGTCGCGTCAAGGACCTCCCGGGCGTGCGCTATCACATCATCCGCGGCACCCTCGACACCACCGGTGTCCAGAACCGCAAGCAGTCGCGCAGCAAGTACGGCGCGAAGCGTCCCAAGTAGTCGGCCGGAGAAATCAGATGCCTCGTAAAGGTGAAGTTTCCAAGCGTCAGGTCCTCCCGGACCCGAAGTACACCGACGCTCCCGTCGATCAGCGCCGCCGCCTGACGAAGTTCGTCAACGTCGTGATGCGCGACGGCAAGAAGGCGGTTGCCGAGGGCATCGTCTACAAGGCGTTCGACATGGTCGCCGAGCGGGCCAAGGACGATCCGTTGAAGGTGTGGGACCGCGCGCTCTCGAATGTGCGCCCCCGCGTCGAGGTCAAGAGCCGCCGCGTCGGTGGTTCGACCTACCAGGTGCCCGTCGATGTCCGCCCGGACCGCTCGCTCGCCCTCGGCATGCGCTGGCTCGTCGAGTACGCGCGCGGCCGCAACGAGAAGACGATGATGGATCGCCTCGCGAACGAGATCGTCGACGCCGCGCAGAACCGCGGCAACGCGGTCAAGAAGCGCGAGGACGTCCACAAGATGGCCGACGCCAACAAGGCGTTCGCCCACTACCGCTGGTAAGCGCTCGCTTCCAGCGATTCCCACCCGCGCCTCGAGCGCGGGCTTCAGCATCTACGATCACCAGAGGAGACGAAGCAGGACTCGACGCGATGCACGCGGGGCTCGGTAGGCGCTGATCGCAGCGAACCGTCGAGCTCGTAGGAACGACCGCTGGCGGCACAGGCCTCCAGACTTCGCTCCTCGTCCTCTTCGCCCCGCGGCGTTCGTTCCTTCTTCGGAACCGCCGTGACCACGCCCCGGACCCGCCAGGTACCGCTCGCCAGGACCCGCAACATCGGGATCATGGCGCACGTCGATGCTGGCAAGACGACGACGACCGAGCGGATCCTCTTCTACTCGGGCGCCACGGCGCGCATCGGCGAGGTCGATGAGGGCTCCGCCGTCACCGACTGGATGCAGCAGGAGCAGGAGCGGGGGATCTCGATCACCGCGGCTGCGACGACGTTCGGCTGGAAGGGCCACGTCGTCAACCTGATCGACACCCCAGGCCACGTCGACTTCACCATGGAGGTCGAGCGCTCGCTCCGCGTGCTCGACGGTGTGATCGCGGTGTTCTCCGCGGTCGAGGGCGTCGAGCCCCAGAGCGAGACCGTATGGCGCCAGGCGGACCGCTACGCGGTGCCTCGCCTCGCCTTCATCAACAAGTGCGATCGCGAGGGCGCCGAGCCCGCGCGCGTGATCGAGCAGATCCGGACGCGCCTCGGCGCGCAGCCGATCGCGATCCAGGCTCCGATGTTCACGCTGGCGGCGGCAGGCGAGGGCGACGCCGATGCCGACGCCGATGCCGACATCGAGGCGAGCTTCGACGGCGTCATCGACCTGATCACGATGTCCGCGCGCACGTGGGACGTCGCGAGCTTCGGCGCCACGTTCACCGATGGCCCGATCCCGGCCGCGCACCTCGCGGCGGCGAGCGTCGCGCGCGAGTCGATGATCGAGGCGATCGCGGACCTCGACGACGAGCTGATGGCCGCCTGGGTCGCCGGTCGCGAGCTGTCGCCCGCGGGTATCCGCACGGCGCTCCGGCGGATCACGCTCGCCGGCCGCGGCGTGCCGACGCTCGTCGGTGCGGCGTTCAGGAATCAGGGGATCCACAACCTCCTCGACGCGGTGCTCGAGTACCTGCCGTCGCCCGCGGACATCGATCAGATCCGCGGCCGCGACCCGTCGGATCGCGACCTCGGACCCACGACCGCGCCGACGCTCGTCCGCAAGATCGGGGAGCTCGCCGACGACGAGCCGCTCGCCGCACTCGCCTTCAAGGTGCAGAACGACGGCCACGGCGGTCAGCTCACCTTCGTTCGCGTGTACACCGGCTGCCTCAAGGTCGGGGATGCCGTCCTCGACGCGACGCGTGGCCACCTCGAGCAGGTCGGTCGGCTCGTCCGGTTGTTCGCGAACCACCGCGAGGACATCAAGCAGATCGAGGCGGGCATGATCGGCGCGCTGCTCGGCCCCAGCAGCGCAGCCGGCGCCTCGCGGCTCGCCACGGGCGACACGCTCTGTGACCCGCGGTTCCCGATCCTGCTCGACCCGATCGTCGTGCCCGAGCCCGTGATGGGCATCGCGATCGAGCCCGAGACCGAGGAAGAACACGCGAAGCTGACGCATGCGCTCGAGCGCCTCGCGATCGAGGACCCGTCGTTCCACGTCCGCACCGATCCCGAGTCGGGCCAGATCGTGATCTCCGGGATGGGCGAGCTCCACCTCGAGATCGTCGTGGACCGCGTGCTCCGCGAGTTCGGCGTCCGCGCCCGCGTCGGCAACCCGCAGGTCGCCTACCGTGAGACGGTCACCCGGCGCGGCGAGGGCGAGCACAAGTTCGTGCGCGTCGTCAGCAGCTCCAGCGGGCCGCGTGGCGAGTACGGCCATGTTCGGCTCGTGGTCGAGCCGACCGATCGCGGCGGCGGCTATATCTACGAGAACCGCGCCCCCGCTACGGAGATCCCCGGCGAGCACGCGCCGGCCGTCCAGGCGGGAGTGGCCGAGGCCGTCGAGCGTGGTGTGCTCGCCGGCCACCCGCTGACCGACCTCCGCGTCCAGGTGGTCGGTGGCAGCTATCACCCTGTAGATTCAAACAATTATGCCTTCAAGGTCGCAGGTTCCAAGGCCCTGATCTCGGCAGCCACCGCAGCGGCGCCGACCGTGCTCGAGCCGGTGATGTCTCTCGAGGTCACCACTCCGGACGCGCACGTGGGCGAAGTCCTCGGCGATTTGCATGCCAGACGGGGAAAAGTCTCTGGAATTACGGCGAGGAGTGGTGTACAGACCCTCGCCTGTTTCGTCCCCATGGCTTCGATGTTCGGGTATGCCACCGACCTCCGCTCCCGAACCCGCGGCCGTGCCACCTACGCAATGGAACTCGACCACTACGCTGAAGTCCCGCTTCAGCTTCGCGACTCTGCCCACCGTACGATCCGAGCCTGACCTCGCGCCGCTGAATCTCAAGGAGAACGATCCGTGTCGAAAGAAAAGTTCGTCCGCAACAAGCCCCACGTCAACATCGGAACGATCGGCCACGTCGATCACGGCAAGACCACGTTGACCGCTGCGATCACGAAGGTCCAGTCGACGAAGGGCTTCGCGAAGTTCACGG
>JALZOI010000178.1 GCA_030857245.1 Myxococcota bacterium | reverse complement strand
GGCACGGTGATCGCGCCCGCCTTCGATGCGCGGATCGCGCCGGTGCTGGGACGGCCGTGCGCGACGACGCCGGATGCCGGGCAGCGCTGCTGGCTGTGCGATGCGAGCGGCGCGATCGTCGGGGCGGTGCTGCCCGGCGATCACGTGCACGTCGATCTCTCGAGCGCCGGCGTCGTGCATGCGGGCGGCGGTGGTGCCGGTGCCGGGCCGCGGACCCTGACCTACGCCGTTGCCGTCGAGGCCGGCGGGCTCCGAGCACAGATCCTGACGTGCCCGGGCTGCCGGCGACAGCTGGGCTGGGGCCTGGAGATCACGGCGAGCGGCTGGTCCGCGCTCGGCCCGACCCTGCGCAGCGAGCTGCTCGTCTCGCTGGGCTATCCCGCGGGCACCCTCGCGCTCGATCAACTGCGCGGGGCGCGGCCGACAGCGCCGAGTGCGAGCCCGATCGCGTGCCCGGCAGGCTCGCGACGTTGACGTGCTCGCCGCCCACGTGGGCACGCAGCGAGCTCTCGCGCAAGCGCCCGGCTCGCGACCCGACCGGGTCGCCATGACTTCATCAGATGATCGGCGTATCGATGCCTGCATCCCCGACGCCGGCGTCCGGGCGTCGGGTGTCGTCGTCGCTGCAGCCGGCGGCGCTGCCGACGAGCGCCGTCGCGCCGACGCTGACGGTCATGGCGAGCACGATCGGGACGACGAGACGTCGTCGAGTTCGCGGGCGGCGGCGCGGCTCCATGACGACAGTGTCCCCGCAATACGGTGGCAGCGCCAGCGCAGGGTGGTCACGCGGCGAGCGCGGAGGTCTCGAGCGCGTGAGGTCTTCGGAGCGCGCCACCGTCACGCACGCGTGCCCGTCACGCAGGTCGCGCAGTCGCGCAGATCACCTCGCCACCGTCCAGCGCCCGAGCCCGGGTGCGGTGGCGATGAGCGGAGGCGGCGCCAGGACGGCGCGAGACAGCGGTTGTGCCCGCGCCCCCAGCGCGTCAGCATCACCAGATGCTCGCTGATCAGGTCCGGACTCCGTGGCGATTCGCTCTCGGCGCGGTGATCGCGATGGCGCTGGTACGGCTCGTCACGCCCCCTCCCACCTGCCGACCCTCGTCACGACCCGCGGTCCTGGCGCCGGTCCTGGCGCCGTCGCCCGCGGTCGCCGGCTCGACCGCCGTGACCTACGTCCACGTCAAGTTCCGGAGCGTCGACGCCGCGCTCGCGGCCCGCATGCTGGCACCGGCGTACACGCCGCTGTTCACCCACCGGTCCGCTGCCGCGACCACGGTCAATGACCCGCGCGCGGCGTGGGTGCGCATCCTCGTGCCGACGGCGACGGCAAACGTGTGGGCCGCGGTGCTCCGCGCGACGGACCCCACCGTCGAGCAGGCCTTCGTCGCACCGACGATCACGCTGCCCGATCGCGGGCCCACGCTGGCCTCGCTCGCACCGCCGCTGCGCGACGGCGAGAGCTGCCCGATCACGACGCCCTCGTTCGAGTCGTACCAGGGCTACCTCGGCCCGGCGCCGCACGGCATCGACGCGCCGGCGGCGTGGCGACGCGGGCACCGCGGGGAGGGCGTGTGGTTCGCCGACGTCGAGGGCGGCTGGAACGCCGCCCACGAGGACCTGCCGGGCGATCGCATCGAGCACGTCGCCGGGATCCCGATCCGCGATCCGAGCTGGCGGGCCCACGGCACGGCCGTGCTCGGCGAGGTGATCGGGCGCGACAACGGCAAGGGCGTCGCGGGCATCGCGCCCGACGTGTCGCGCGTGTTCACGGCGTCGATCGACGGCATCGCGGTCGCCGACGCGATCGACGCCGCGGCCCAGCAGCTCCGGCCGGGCGACGTGCTGCTGATCGAGCTGCAGGGCGGCGGCCCCCGCGGCCGCTGGATTCCCGTCGAGTACTGGGATGACGTCTTCGATGCGATCTACGCGGCGACGCAGCGCGGGGTGATCGTCATCGAGGCGGCCGGCAACGGCGATGAGGACCTCGACCATCCGGGCTACCGGCGCGCCTTCGATCGCGCGTACCGCGACTCGGGAGCGATCATGGTCGGCGCGGGGGGCCCACCGCGCGAGGGCTTCACGGATCGCGAGCGCCTCGACTTCTCGAACCACGGCGACCGCGTCGACGTCCAGGGTTGGGGCCGCAAGGTCGCGACCCTCGATTATGGCGACCTCCAGGCCTGCGACGACCACAGCGATCGCACCTACGCGGACCGCCACTACACCGGCGAGTTCTCGGGCACCTCGAGCGCGTCACCGATCGTGGCAGGCGCCGCGATCCTGCTCGAAGGCATCGCACGGAGCCGCGGGCGCATCATCCCACCGGCGGAGCTCCGGGAGCTGCTGCGGCGCACGGGCACGCCCCAGACCGGCGATACCTCCGAGCACATCGGCCCGCGGCCCGATCTCGAGCGCGCGATCGCCGCGTTGCCGCGCTGAGCGCGTCGGGCGCTACGCGCTGAGGACGAAGAACAGCCGGCGAACCGGCGACGACGGTGCGAGCACGACCAACCGCGCGAGCAGCGCGAGGGTCTCGACGTGTTCGCGGCGCTCGGTGTCCGTCAGCTTCCATACCCGTCTCATGAAGAGCTAGATCGGCCGGCCCCGCCCGATGTGTAGGGCCCCCCGAGCGGCCCGAGATCCCGGGGCGGAAGCACCCCCGGACGGGTCGCCAGGGCTGCCAAGCGCGCCAAGCAAGGTTTCAGGAGGATGTTCCTCCTGAAAACCCCTTGGCGCCTTGGCGGCCTCGGCGCGCTTGGCGACCCGTCGGGGGCCGCAGCTGTCAGGCCTCTCAGGCCTCTCAGGCCTCTCAGGCCTGATAGAGCCAGACGCGCAGCAGCGACAGCAGCTGGTCGGCGTCGACGGGCTTCGTGATGTAGTCAGACGCGCCGGCCTCGAGGCACTTCTCGCGATCACCCTTCATCGCCTTGGCGGTGAGGGCGATGACAGGCAGGTCCTTCCACTCGGCGCGCTCGCGGATCTTGCGGAGCGCCTCGTAGCCGTCCATCTCCGGCATCATGATGTCCATCAGGACGACGTCGATGTCGGGGTTCTCCTCGAGCTTCGTCAGCGCGCGGCGCCCGTTCTCGGCGTACTGGACGTTCATCTTGTGACCCTCGAGCAGCGAGGTCAGCGCGAAGATGTTGCGCAGATCGTCGTCGACGACCAGCACGTTGCGCTCCGCCAGCTGCGGATCGCTCTTCGCGATGCGGCGCAGCACGCGCTGCTTGCGCTCGGGGAGGTTGGCCTCCACGCGGTGCAGGAACAGCGCGGTCTCGTCGAGGAGCCGCTCCATCGTGGTGACGTCCTTGATGATCACCGTCTGGGCCAGGCCGTGCAGGCGTGACTTGTCCTCGTCGGTGAGCTCGCGCCCCGTGTACACGATGACGGGAAGTCGGCGATGCCGCGGATCGGCCTTGATGCGCTCGATCAGCTCGAAGCCCGACATCCCCGGGAGCCGGAGGTCGAGCACGACGCAGTCGTAGCTCGAGTCCTGCAAGGACTGCAGCGCGCCCTCGCCCGACGACACCGTCGTCGTCTGGACGTCGCCGTCGCCGATCAGCTCGGTGATGGCCTGGCTCTGCACCGGGTCGTCCTCGACGACGAGCAGCTGCTTGACGCGCTTCTCGACGAACTCGCGGATCCCCGAGAGTCCCTCCATGAGGCCTTCCTGCGTGACCGGCTTCTGGAGGAACGCGAGCGCGCCGGACTGCAGCGAGCGCCGCTCCTCGTCGAGGCCGGAGATCACGTGGACCGGGATGTGGCGGGTCGCCGGGTCATGCTTGAGCCGATCGAGCAGCACCCAGCCGTCGATGTCGGGCAGCCGCAGATCGAGCGTGACCGCGTCGGGCTTGACCGTGCGCGCGAGCTCGAGGGCCTGCTGACCGCTCGACGCGACCACGCCCTTGAACCCCGACTGGCGACCCATCTCGAGCATCGTCATCGCGAACGTCGCATCGTCCTCGATCACCAGCAGCACGCGATCGCCGGGCTCGAGGCTGTCGTAGTCGTCGGGCACCGCTCGCTTGAGCGGGACCTCCTCCTTCGCGACCAGCATCGTGGTGTCGGTACGCTCGGTGGCCGGGAAGCCGCCGCTACCACCGCCGTCGATGATGAGCGGCTGGTGGCCGGCCTCGATGGCGGCCTGGGCCGCCGCGGCGACGCGCGCCTGCTGCAGCGTGCGACCCTCGCGAGCCTGCGCCTTGTACACCGTCGGCAGGTACAGCGTGAACGTGCTGCCCGTGCCCGGCGTGGACTCGACGCGCAGATCGCCGCCGAGCAGCCCCGCGATCTCCCGCGAGATCGCGAGGCCGAGGCCCGTCCCGCCGTACTTGCGGCTCGTCGACCCGTCGGCCTGCTGGAACGCCTCGAACACGAGGCGCTGCTTGTCCTTCGGGATGCCGATGCCGGTGTCGCTCACCGCGAACGCGATCACGTCGGGCGCCGCGCGATAGAGGCGCAGGTTGACACGGCCGCGCTCGGTGAACTTCATCGCGTTCGACAAGAGATTCCGGAGCACCTGGCGGAGCCGCATGTCGTCGGTGTCGATCCACGGAGGGAGATCGTTCGCGAGCTCGACCGTGAACTGCAGCCCCTTCTCCTCGGCGACCTGGCGGAACGTCTGATCGACGTAGTCGCGCAGGTTGCCGAACCGGACCTGACCGATCTCGACCGCCATCGTGCCGGACTCGATCTTCGCGAGATCGAGGATCTCGTTGATCAGCGTCATCAGATCGGTACCCGCCTGCCGGATCGTGTCGGCGTAGCGGATCTGCTTGTCCGTCAGGTTGCCTTCGACGTTGTCGGCGAGCTGGCGGCTCAAGATCAGCAGCGAGTTCAGCGGCGTGCGCAGCTCGTGCGACATGTTCGCGAGGAACTGCGACTTGTACTTCGAGGTCAGAGCGAGCTGCTCCGCCTTCTCCTCGAGCTCCTGGCGGGCGAGCTCGACCTGCTTGTTCTTCTTCTCGACCTCCGCCTTCTGATCGGAGAGCTGGACCGCCTTCTCCTCGAGCTCCTCGTTGGTCTGCTGCAGCTCTTCCTGCTGCGAGCGGAGCTCCTCGGTGAGCGACTGCGACTGGCGCAGCAGCTCGTCGGTGCGCATCGTGGCCTCGATGGTCGCGATGACGATGCCGAGCGACTCGAGCATCTGGTCGAGGAACGCGAGCTGGATGCCCGAGAACTTCTCGAACGACGCGAGCTCGATGACGCCCTTGACCTCGCCCTCGAACAGGATCGGGACGACGACGATCGCGTGCGGCGGCGCTTCGCCGAGCGCACTCGAGATCTGGATGTAATCGGACGGCACCTTCGTCAGCACGATGCGCTTGCCCTCGAGCGCGGCCTGGCCGACGAGGCCCTGGCCGAACCGCCACGAGTTCGAGACGCTCTTGCGCTCCTGGTACGCGTACGACGCGAACAGCCGGAGGATCGGTCCCTCGTCGTCGGCCTCCGTCATGTAGAACGCGCCGTGGTGGGCGTTCACGAGCGGCGCGAGCTCGTTGAGGATCTGGCGCGCCACCGTGAGCAGATCGCGCTGACCCTGCAGCATGCGGGTGAACCGCGCGACGTTCGTCTTGAGCCAGTCCTGCTCCTGGTTGACCTTCGTGGTCTCCGCCAGGGTGCGGATCATCTGGTTGACGGTGTCCTTGAGCTGGGCGATCTCGCCGCGCGCCTCGACGGTGATCGACCGGGTCAGGTCACCTTGCGTCACCGCGGTGGCGACGTCGCGGATCGCGCGGACCTGGCCGGTCAGGTTGCCGGCGAGCTCGTTGACGTTGTTCGTGAGGTCGCGCCACACGCCGGCGGCGCCGGGGACGTCGGCGAGGCCACCGAGGCGGCCCTCGACACCGACGTCACGCGCCACGCCGGTCACCTGCTCGGCGAACGTCGACAGCGTGTCGATCATGCTGTTGATGGTCTCGACCAGCGTCGCGATCTCGCCACGCGCGGTCAGCGACAGCTTGCGCTCGAGGTCACCGTTGGCGACCGCGGTCACGACGTTCGAGATGCCGCGGACCTGCTCGGTCAGGTTGCGAGCCATGAGGTTCACGTTGTCGGTCAGCTCGCGCCACGTGCCGGAGACGCCGCGGACCTCGGCCTGACCGCCGAGCACGCCGTCGATGCCGACCTCGCGCGCGACGCGGGTCACCTCGGAGGCGAAGGAGCCGAGCTGATCGACCATCGTGTTGATCGTGTTCTTGAGCTGCAGCAGCTCGCCGCGCACCTCGACCGTGATCTTGCGGGTCAGGTCGCCGTTCGCGACGGCGGTCGTCACCTCGGCGATGTCGCGGACCTGGATCGTCAGGTTCGACGCCATCTGGTTGACGTTGTCGGTCAGCTCCTTCCAGGTGCCGGCGACGCCGCGCACCGCGGCCTGGCCGCCGAGCTTGCCCTCGACGCCGACGTCACGCGCGACGCGGGTCACCTCGTCGGCGAACGACGACAGCGTGTCGACCATCGTGTTGATGACGTTCTTGAGATCGAGCAGCTCGCCGCGGACCTCGACGGCGACCTTGCGGGTCATGTCGCCACGCGCGATCGCGGTGGCGACGGCCGAGATGTCGCGGACCTGGTTCGTCAGGTTCGACGCGAGCTGGTTGACGTTATCGGTCAGCTCCTTCCAGGTGCCGCGGACGCCTTCGACCGAGGCCTGGCCACCGAGCTTGCCCTCGGTGCCGACCTCGCGCGCGACGCGCGTCACCTGATCGGCGAACGCCGACAGCTGATCGACCATGATGTTGATCGTGTTCTTGAGCTCGAGGATCTCGCCCTTCGCGTCGACGACGATCTTCTGCTGGAGATCGCCGTTCGCGATCGCGGTCGCGACCTTCGCGATGTTGCGCACCTGATCGGTCAGGTTCGCGGCCATCGAGTTCACGGCGTCGGTCAGGTTGCGCCACGTGCCGAGCACGCCGCGGACGTCGGCCTGACCGCCGAGGCGGCCCTCGATGCCGACGTCCCGCGCGAGCCGGGTCACCTGATCGGCGAACGAGCTCAGCTGATCGACCATGATGTTGACGGTGTTCTTGAGCTCGAGGATCTCGCCCTTCGCATCGACCGTGATCTTGCGGGTGAGATCGCCTCGCGCCACCGACGTGGTCACCTCGGCGATGTCGCGCACCTGGTTCGTCAGGTTCGACGCCATGCCGTTGACGTTGTCGGTGAGCTCCTTCCACGTCCCGCGGACGCCCTCGACCGAGGCCTGCCCGCCGAGGCGACCCTCGGTGCCGACCTCGCGCGCGACGCGCGTCACCTCGCTGGCGAACGCGTTGAGCTGATCGACCATCGTGTTGAGCGTGGCCTTGAGGTCGAGGACCTCGCCGCGCGCATCGACCGTGATCTTGCGCGACAGATCGCCGGTGGCGACCGCGCGGGCGACGTCGGCGATGTTGCGGACCTGGTTCGTCAGGTTCGACGCCATCGAGTTGACGTTGTCGGTGAGCTCCTTCCAGATGCCCGAGACGTCGCGGACCTGGGCCTGCCCGCCGAGCACGCCCTCGGTGCCGACCTCGCGCGCGACGCGGGTCACCTCGGAGGCGAACGCGTTGAGCTGATCGACCATCGTGTTGATGGTGTTCTTCAGGGTGACGAGCTCGCCGCGCGCCTCGACCGTGATCTTGCGGGTGAGGTCGCCGTTCGCGACGGCGGTGGTCACCTCGGCGATGTCGCGCACCTGGTTGGTCAGGTTCTTCGCCATCTGGTTGACGTTGTCGGTGAGCTCCTTCCAGATGCCCGACACGTCCTTGACGTCGGCGGTGACGCCGAGCGTGCCTTCGGTGCCGACGAGCCGGGCGACGCGGGTCACCTCGGCGGCAAAGCGATTGAGCTTGTCGACCGTGCTGTTGATCGTGTTCTTGAGCGCGAGGATCTCGCCGCGCGCATCGACGCCGATCTTCTTCGAGAGGTCACCACCGGCGATCGCGGTCACGACCTCGGCGATGTTGCGGACCTGCGAGGTCAGGTTCGACGCCATCGAGTTGACGTTCTGGGTCAGCTCGCGCCACACGCCGGACACGTCGGCGACCTCGGCCTGACCGCCCAGCACACCCTCGGTGCCGACCTCGCGGGCGACGCGCGTCACCTCGGCGGCGAACGCCGAGAGCTGATCGACCATGATGTTGATGGTGTTCTTGAGCGAGAGGATCTCGCCCTTGGCCTCGACCGTGATCTTCTTGCTGAGATCACCGGCGGCGACGGCCGACGTCACCTCGGTGATGTTGCGGACCTGGAACGTCAGGTTGTTGGCCATCGAGTTGACCGACTCGGTCAGCTCGCGCCACACGCCGGAGACGCCGCGCACCGTGGCCTGGCCGCCGAGGCGCCCCTCGGTACCGACCTCGCGCGACACGCGCGTCACCTCGTTGGCGAACGCGCGGAGCTGCTCGACCAGCGTGTTGACGGTGTTCTTGAGCTCGAGGATCTCGCCCTTGACGTCGATCGTGATCGTCTTCGTCAGATCGCCCTGCGCGACGGCGGTCGTCACGCGCGCGATCTCGCGGACCTGCGAGGTCAGGTTGGAGGCCATCAGGTTCACCGAGTCGGTGAGGTCCTTCCAGACGCCGCTGACGCCTTGCACGCGGGCCTGCGCGCCGAGCTTGCCCTCACCACCGACCTCCTGGGCGACGCGCGTCACCTCGGAGCCGAACTGCGAGAGCCGGGCGACCATGCCGTTGACGATCTTGGCGTGGCGCAAGAAGTCGCCGCGCCGCGGACCGTGCCCGCCGCCATCGACCTCCATCGTCTGCTCGAGATCGCCGCGGGCGACCGCGGTGATGACGCGCGCGATCTCGTTGGCGTGACCGGTGAGATCCTGGATCACGTCGTTGACCGACGTGACGTACTCGGCCCAGCCGCCCGAGGCATTGAGGCGGCGCATCCGCTTCGCGGCCTGGCCCTCCTTGCCGACGGCGTTCGAGATGTCGTTGGCCTCGTCGCGGATGGTCTTCACCATCTCGACGAGCTCGTTGAACGTCTCCGCGATCTGCCCGTCGACGCCGCTCAGGTCTTCCCGGATCCGGACCGCGAAGTCGCCGCGCTTGAACGCCCGCAAGGCCGAGAGGATGTGACGGTGATCGAGGCCGGGGGCGGCGCCGTTCGAGGCCTTCGCCCCGTTGGCCTTGCCGCCGTTCGACTTCGCCTTGCTGCCATGCTTCTTCGCAGTCTCGAACGATTCGCTCATGAATCCCCTGGGCTTCCGTACAGCGCGCGCAGGATCTTGTCCGCGCTGGCCGGCTTGACGATGTGAGCATCGAAGCCAGCATCGAATGCAGCGGCTCGATCAGAGGCCTGACCGTAGCCGGTCATCGCGATCAGGCGAGGTCTTACTTCGGTCAATGCCAGACGGATCTGTCGGGCAACTTCGTAGCCGTCCATCTCGGGAAGCCCGATGTCGATGAGAGCGACATCGGGTTTCTCGCGACAGATCAGCTCGACGGCGGAGGGCCCGTCCTCGACGACGGTGACTTCGTGACCGCGCAACCGCAGCAGATCGGCGACGAGCTCGCGGAGATCCGGGGCGTCATCGCAGACGACCGCGCGCAGCGGCCGCTCGAGCGCCGGCATCGGCTCGGTGCGGGTGCGGGACTTGCTCAGCGCCTCGCCGAGCGCGACCCGCATCTCGAACGAGCTGCCCTTGCCGAGGCCCGGGCTGGTCGCGCGGACCGTGCCGCCGTGCATCTCGATCAGGCGCTTGACGAGCCCGAGCCCGAGGCCGAGCCCGCCGGCGCCCGACGGCTCGGTGCGCTCCTGCACGAACATGTCGAAGATCGTCGGCAGCAGGTCGCGCGAGATGCCCTTGCCGTTGTCGATCACGCGGATGAAGCCGTCGGTGCCGGAGGTGCCCCACTGCACCCGGATCTTGCCGTGCGGATCGGTGTACTTCGTGGCGTTGTTCAGGAAGTTGCAGACCACCTGGACGAGCCGGATCGGATCGCCGTGCACGATCGGCTCGGAGCCGTCACCCGCGACTTCGAGCACGTGCTTGCGCTTGTCGATGCCGGCGCTGCAGGCCTGGACCGCTTCCTCGACGACCGCGGCGAGCTCCACCGGCTCGCGGCGCAGCTCGAGCTTGCCGGCATTGAGGCGCGCGATGTCGAGCAGATCGTCGACGAGGCGCGTGATGTGGTGGACCTGGCGCTGGATGATCCCGCGGATCCGCGGCGGCACCGGCGCGTCGGGATCGTGCTCGAGGACCTCGATCGCGGTCTGCAGCGGCTGCAGGGGGTTGCGCAGCTCGTGCGAGAGGATCGCGAGGAACTCGTCCTTGCGGCGATCCGTCTCGGACATCTGCTGCATCTGCTGCTCCATGACCTCGGCCTCGAAGCGCTTGCGCTGGGCGACCAGCTCGCGCTCGTGGGCGCGGGTCTGCGCGCGGCGCAGCTCCTCCGCCTTGCCCTGCAGCTCGATCGTACGCTCCTGCAACTGCACGAACACGCTGGCCTTCGCGCGCAGCACCTCGGGGCGGATCGGCTTCATCAGGAAGTCGAAGGCGCCGAGCTCGTAGGCGTTGAGCACCGCGTCGTCCTGCCAGGACAGGCCGGTCACGAAGATGATGGGGGTCGCGCGGTTCTTCTCGCGCGAGCGCACCATCTTCGCGGTCTCGAAGCCGTCCATGCCGGGCATCGACACGTCGAGGATGATCAGCGCGAAGTCCTGCTCGAGCAGCCGGGCGAGCGCCTCGATGCCCGACTGCGCGAGGACCAGCTTGCGGCCGAGCGGCGCGAGGGCTGCCTCGATCGCGACCAGGTTGGTCTGGTTGTCATCAACGATCAGGATGTCGCGGCCGTAGCTGATCTCGGGAGCGCGCGTCGCTTCGTCATCGAGCTCGAACGGTAATTCGTGTGAGGACATGGGGCTCTGCGGTGACGACGAGTGAGGGTCGGAATCCCTCACCGACGGCTCCGAAGATCAGACACAGACTCGGGGGCAGGCACAATCGGCGACGCTGAAATCCAGGCAGTCGCGGACTCCACCTCCGAGCCCTCCCCAGCCGGGCGAACGGACATCGCGTGTCGCCAATTGCATTCCATGTGCCCGAAAAACCAGGTTCTCCGGGTCAAATGTCCAGTAGTTAAAGCCCGCGAACGAGCGTAATCGCACGCACGCGCCATGGCGCACAGTAACTGTGCGTAACGGCGCACACCTCGACGCACGCGCGGAGTTGCCGCGTGAACGAGGCCCACGATACACATGGGTCTACTCGAGCGTGACGGTGCCTTGCGTGCAGGTCGAGCTCGGATCCGCGAAGCTCGGGCTCAGCGTGCCCGTGACCGTCGCGCTGCCAGTCAGCGTGTTGATGCGGATGCGACCGATCGCGCCACCACCGCCGCCGCCGTCGCCGCTCTGGCTGCTGCCGATCGTGCCGTTGCTGATCGCGCCCGCCGCGCCTGCACCGCCCGGGGCCGAACC
>JALZOI010000772.1 GCA_030857245.1 Myxococcota bacterium | reverse complement strand
GCCGTCAGCGGGTCCGCCGTCGGCGCGCCGGTCGTGGGTGGCGGCGAGTCGAGCGGCGTGGTCGCGGGCCTCGCCGCCGGCGCGTCGTCGCTCGTGCCGGTCGTGGCGATGACGATCGCGACGCCGAACGCGGCCGCGACCACCATCGTGATGATCATGATCCCGTAGTGACGGCGCTGCCCGGCGGCAGAGCCTAGCGTCTGGCTCGCGACCCCCGACAGCGTCGTCGGCTTGCCGGGCGCTCCGGGTGCCGCCGCTGGATACGGGGTCGTCATGGTCGGCGTGGGCGTGAAGCTCGGTGCGGGCTGACCCGGCGCGGGGGTCACCCTCGACGCGGACGCCGGGTGCGCCGGCGGGTGGTGCGCCGGGGTGTGGTGCGCCGGGGTGTGGTGCGCCGGCGTGTAGCTCGCCGGGTAGCTCGGCGCCGGCGTGTGCTGCGCGGGCACCTGACGCGTCGGCAACTGGTGCGCGGCGCTACCGTGTTCGGGCGCCGACAGCTGCGCGCCCGACATCCGCACGTCGCCGCCCCAGCCCTGCGACTGCGCGATCTGGAGGAGCCGCTGCGCGAGCTCGCGCGCGGTCTGGACGCGCTGCTCGGGGCGCTTCGAGAGCAGCGACATGATCAGCGCCTCGAGCTCCTGCGAGATCGCGACGTGGCGCGACGGCGGCTCGGGCTCGACGAACAGGTGCGAGCCGATCAACTCACCCGCGCCGTCGTTGATGAAGGGGGGCCGGCCGGCCACCAGCTCGTACAGCATGCAGCCGATCGAGTAGAGGTCGGCGCGATGGTCGACGGTGCCCGTGCCCCGGCACTGCTCGGGCGACATGTAGGTCGGCGTGCCCATGACCGAGCCGGTCTTCGTGGTGCTGCCGGCGAGCCCGAGGTCGGTGAGCTTGGCGATCCCGAAGTCGAGGATCTTGGTGCGCTCGCCCTGCTCGGGGTCGGGGAGGATGAAGATGTTGTCGGGCTTGAGGTCGCGATGGACGACGCCCTTCGCGTGCGCCGCCGCGAGGGCCCCGCAGACGTCGCGCATCATCAGGGCGGCCTCGCCCTCGGGCATCCGTCCCCGCGCGCGCATCCGGCTCGAGAGCGGCTCGCCGTCGAGGAACTCCATGACGATGAACGCCTGGCCGTCGGGCATGTAGCCGAAGTCGAAGACCTCGACGATGCCGGGGTGCTTGATCGTCGTGGTCGCCTTGGCCTCGTTGAAGAACCGGCCGACGACGTCGCGGTTGGAGGTCAGCTCGGGATGCAGCACCTTCACGGCCGCGATCCGCCCGATCAGCGTGTGCTCGGCTCGATAGACCGCGCCCATCCCGCCGATCCCGAGTCGGCTCACGATGCGGTAGCTGCCCACGGTCGAGCCGATCACGACGTTCAATCATCCGGGGTGGACCCCGCGCTGTCAAACCGCCATTCACGTACACTGTTGCAACAGCCACACCGCCCGCGGCGATCGTTGACATCGTCGGGGTCTGGCCTCGATCCTGGCGCCGTGAACACCTCGAGGGTGCTGGTCGCGCTGGGCGTCATGGCCGGCTGTCAGGGCGCACCGAGCCTGTCGGCCACGGCGCAGGAGAGCGTCGTGGTGAGCCCCACGAGCTACGACTTCGGGCCGCTCCAGATCGGCCAGACGTCCGGATCGCGGACGATCTCCGTCAACCCCGCGGCCGGCAACCAGGCCGATACCATCACGTCGATCACCGCGAGCTGTCCCGACTTCGTGATCACCGCGCCCGGCCTGCCGTACGAGGTCTATCGGATCTGCGAAGTCGACGGTCAGCAGCCGCTGGCGACCGGCCCGGATGACAAGGGCGACACCGCGGCCGCGTTGCCGTGCACCACCACCGAGTACCAGGCGTACCAGTTCTCGACGCAGTTCCGGCCGACGGTCGGCGCCCCCGTCAGCTGCGTCGTCACGATCACGACGGACTTCACCACGCACCGCACCGTCACGCTCTACGGCACCGGCACCGTCCCGCCGGTCCGCGTCGACGTCCAGCCCGGCTCGGTGGCGTTCGGCGACGTCCGGCGCGCCACCACGAGCACCGCGCGCCAGATCCTGGTGCGCAACCTCGGCGGCCAGACGATGACGATCGCGTCGGCGACCACCAGCGCGGGGTACGCGATCGCGGCGGGGCCGCCGAGCACCACGGTCGGGCCGAGCGGCGCGCAGCCGTACGACGTCGTGTGCTCGCCGGCCGACCTCGGCAACCTCGCGGGGCAGTTCGTGGTCTCGACCGACGATCCGGCGCGGCCGACGGTGACCATCCCGCTGTCGTGCAACGGCATCGACTCGTACCTCGACGTCTCCCCGAGCCCGACGACGCTGGCGACCACGCGCGTCGGTGAGCCGGTCGAGGCCGACATCTCGCTCGTCAACACCGGGGACCTCGACATGACGATCGAGACCGTGGCGCTCGCGAGCACCGACCTCGAGCTGATCGTGACGCCGCCGGCCGGCACCGTCCTGGCTCCCGGTGACATGGTGAGCGCGCGCGTGCGGTACGCCGCCGCCGTCGCCGGCACCCCGAGCGGGACGCTCCAGATCACCTACGACGGCGGCCAGCTCCGCACCGTCGAGATCTCCGGACGCGGCGTGTCCACCTCGATGTCCCTCACCCCCGACGGGGACGTCGACCTCGGCCCGGCCTGCCTCGAGCAGCTCAAGGAGCAGCCGTTCACGCTGCTCGCGAACTCCGACGGTGACTTCACGGTCACGCAGGTCGATCCGCCGGCTCCGCCCTTCATGCTCGTCGCGCCCACCGTGCCGGCGGCGGTGCTCGGCGCGGGCGCGACCAAGCTCGGCTTCGGCGTGACCGCGATGCCGACCGAGCCCGGGCTCTTCACCTCGACGATGACGATCCACACGGATATCCCGGGCGCCCCGACCCGCGAGCTCCGGCTCTCGATCGAAGGGCTCGCCGACGGCATCTCGCCGACCCCGGCGCTCCTCGACATCGGCTCGCACCCGATCGCGACCACGACCATCGGGCAGCAGGTCCACCTCTCGAACTGCACGATGACGCCGACCACGATCGCCAACGCGCGGATCGAGGGCCGGGACGCCAGCGACTTCGCGATCGTCGCGCAGCCGCCGTCCGCCACCCTCGGGCCGACCTCGCTCGCGACGTGGCTGATCGTGCTCTCGCCGCGCACCGTCGGCCCGAAGACCGCGACGTTCCTCGTCGACTACGACGGCGGCACCGCGATGATAGCCCTCGAGGGCGAGGGCCTCTCCGCCGAGGTCCTCGGTGGTGGCCCGGCCAGCTACTACGCTTGCTCGACCGGCTCGCGCGATCTCGCGTGGCCGCTGCTGATCGTCGCCGGGCTCCTGCTGCGTGGTCGCCGTCGGCGCTGCGCGACCTGACCGGTGCGCATCGCTGCGCCGCGGATCGCCGGCGCGCCGACCGTCAGCGGGCGCGCTGCGCTTCGCACCAGTCGACGAC
>JALZOI010000771.1 GCA_030857245.1 Myxococcota bacterium | reverse complement strand
GTGCGCCGGCGGTGGTGGCGCATCGCGATCCCGGCGCTGACCGTCGGCGCCGCCGCGCTGCTGCTCGCGATCTTCGTGGGGCGCCTGGTCGACCCCGGCGCGCGGCGCGAGGACCTCACGCGCGTGAAGGGCGTCGGCGAGGTCGTGCTCGGAGTCGTGCGCGAGCGCGGCGGCGCGATCCGGGAGGACGTCCACACGTTCCTGCCCGGCGATCGCTGGAAGGTGGTCGTGACCTGTCCGCCGCAGGCCGTCGCGTGGGTCGTGGTCGACGTCGCCGGGGATCACCCGCTCGCGCCGGCCCGGATCGCGTGCGGCAACCGGGTCGTGGTGCCGGGCGCGTTCGAGCTCACCGGCGATGCGCCGAACCGGATCTGCGTGCGGGTCACCGCCGGGGTGTCGGCGCGGCCGGCGGCGGACGCTCCACCCGGATCCGGCGACAGCGGCGCCGCGTGCGTGACGGTCAGCGCCGAGCGCTGATGGCGGGGAGCCAGCTCGGCACCGACGCGGCCGGGCCGACCACCACGCTGGTGAACGGGCCGGTGCGCCAGGCCAGCGCGCGGAGGTCGCCGTCGGTGCGCTCCGCCTTCGGTGGGGAGCTGCCGCGCGCGTGCTGCACGACGTAGGTGACGTGATCATCGCCGACCGCGAGCCGGATCAGCGCCGCGCGGCGATCGAGCACGTCGATCTGGCGAGCGCCGATGATCGGCCCGTCGAGCAGCGGCAGCGGCACATCCTTGCCGACGACCCCGATCGCCCACGCGCGCAGCTCGGCCGGCGATGGCGCGGTGAGGTCCCAGGCCGGGGAGTCGTCGCGGTGACGCGCGACCGCCTCGGTGAGCAGCACGTTGTTGCGTGCCGGGAACGTCATGTAGATCGCCACCACGGTCCCGATCAGGATCGTGAGCGTGAACAGGAACGAGACGGAGACGCGGCGGTGCGGAGGGCGCGGCGCGGTGACGATCGCGTCCTCTCCTTCGATGGGGCCTTCGGCCTCGGCTTCGACGAGCTTCATGGCAGGGACTCGAGCTGCGGCAGGCTGCCGAACCGCCGCTCGAACTCTGCGCGTAACTTCGCACAGAACGCCGCGAGGTCAGTAGTCCCGTCGATCTCGATCAGGTGACGGCACCAGAGATCGGCCTCCGGGTGGGCCCGCGCGAGGGCCTGGGCCGCCACCCGCACGTCGAAAGCGTGCGCGTAGAGCACCATCGCGCTCTTGCCGCGCGGATAGTCGAGGAGCCCGACCGCACGCCGGAGCTGGAGCACGCCCTCGGCGGCGGGCGCGTGATCTCCAGCCTCGGCGAGCGGGTACCAGCGACCAAACTGCACGGGGCGCAGTGTACTGTCGGCCGCGTGGATCGGCTGTCCGAAGCGACCGGGACGGGGGCGCTCGGTCGCGCCGACGCGGTCCGCACCGAGCCCGGCCCTGCGGAGACCCCCGCCGAGCGCGTGGTGTTCGGCGAGGCCGCCGGGATCGCCGACCAGATCCGGTGCGGCGATGGGCTCCGCGAGGCGGCGCGCTGGGGCGACGGCACGCTCGACGCCATCTACATCGATCCGCCGTTCAACACCGGGAACGTGCAGCGCGGTCGTGGTCATCACTATGCCGATC
Organism: Myxococcota bacterium; assembly: GCA_030857245.1. Classification (GTDB taxonomy): domain Bacteria; phylum Myxococcota_A; class Polyangia; order Haliangiales; family Haliangiaceae; genus JABFXX01. The sequence continues at coordinate 1,844 of JALZOI010000771.1, read as the reverse complement.
GCGCCGATGACCCCGACGCGTTCGTGGCGTGGCTGTCGCCGTTCCTGGTCGAGAGCCGCCGCGGGCTCGCGCCGCACGGCTCGCTGTTCGTCCACCTCGACTACCGAGCGGTCCACTACGTCAAGGTCGCGCTCGACCGGCTGTTCGGCCGCGACCAGCTCGTCAACGAGCTCGTGTGGTGTTACGCGGTCGGCGGCAAGAGCCGGCGCGGCTTCGCGCGCAAGCACGACACGATCCTGTGGTACGCGCGGTCGCGCGACTGGGCGTTCTATCCCGATGCGATCCGGGTGCCCCGCCGTGGTGGCTCGCACATGCGGGTCGTGCTCGACGGTGATCAGCCGATCCAGGAGAAGACGGACCGCAAGACCGGCCGCGTCTATCGCTATCCGGTCGCCGCGGGCAAGGTGCCCGAGGACTGGTGGACGGACATCGAGACGCTGAACCACTCGGACCGCGAACGCACCGGCTGGCCGTCGCAGAAGCCCGAGCGGCTACTCGAGCGCGTGCTCCAGGCCGTGACGGTGCCGGGCAACCGCGTCGCGGACTGGTTCGCGGGCTCGGGCACCACCGCCGCGGTGGCCCAGCGGCTGGCGCGGCGGTTTGTCATCTGCGACCGCGAACCGGCCGCGATCGAGCTATGCCTGAGCCGGCTCGTCACGCAAGGCCACCGGCTGGCTGATGCGGGCACGCCACCACCACCTATCGAAGTGCATCGTGACTGAGGCGAGACGCATTTACCTTCCAGCACTTGTGACGCGCGAGTCGCCGGGTGAAGATTCCCTCGTTCAAGGCAACAGATGCAGCCCGCCACCCAAGACGAGACTGCGCGCGTGACGCTCGAAGCCTGGCTCGTCACCGATGTCGGCGTCGTGCGCGAGCACCAGGAAGACTCCGCCTTCATGGAGCCCGACAAGGGGTTCTTCATCGTGGCGGATGGCATGGGCGGTCACGCCGCCGGCGAGGTCGCCTCCGCGATGGCGGTCGACACCGTCCGGGAGACCCTCGAAGGGGCCCGCGCCGAGATCGACGCCTTCAAGAAGGCTCCGAGCGACGCCGGCCGCCGGGGCCTCGTCCAGCTCCTCCAGAACGCCGTGCTGTCCGCGCACCAGGCCGTGTTCCAGCGCGGGCAGGCCGAGCAGGACAAGGCCGGCATGGGCACGACCCTCGATGTCGTGCTGATCGCGGGCCCCGAGGCCTTCGTCGCCCACGTCGGCGATAGCCGCACCTATCTGATCCGCGACGGCCGGTCCTCGCAGATCACGACCGATCACACCGTCGCCGAGGTCCTCGTGATCGAGGGCAAGCTGACGATCGAGGAGGCTCAGGTCTCCCCGCTCCGCACGATCCTCGTCAACGCGATCGGCGTCTCCGCCGACGTCGGCGTCGAGATGGCGCACGTCACGCTGAAGCGCGGCGACCGCGTGCTGCTGTGCTCCGACGGGCTGCACGACTACTTCCCGTCCGAGGAAGAGATCGCGCAGAAGCTCAGCGAGGACGCGCCCGGCGCGGCGCTCGCGGAGATGGTCGAGCTCGCGAAGACCCGCGGCGGTCACGACAACATCACGGGGATCGCGATCCACGTGATCGACATCGTCGATGCCGTGCCGCACCAGATGGAGGGCGAGTCGACCCAGCCCGTCGACCTCACGGTGAACCCGTTCGCCGACGAGCCGACCGAGACCGCGTTCGTGGCGCCGCCAGGTCTGCCGCGGATCGGCGCGCCGCCGGCGATGCCGGGCTCGCTGAAGACCCAGCCGATGCGCGTGGTCTCCGACGAGACGCACGCCGACACGATCCCGCCGCCGGGCGTGCGCAAGCAGCCGGCGCCGGAGCCGGAGCAGCAG
>JALZOI010000177.1 GCA_030857245.1 Myxococcota bacterium | reverse complement strand
GTCGGGCCGCTCGCGGCACCCGCGGCAGCGCCAGCACCGGCAGCGGCGCGCTCCCTGCGCGAGCTCGAGCGCGAGGGCATCCTCGCGGCACTCGCGGCGACCGGCGGCAACAAGGCCCAGGCCGCGGCGATCCTCGAGATCGATCGCTCGACGCTGTACAAGAAGCTCAAGGACTACGAGCTGTCCGAATAGCTACAATTTCAGCCACATCGGACCAGCGACAGCGCGCTTCTAGCGTTCGTCTAGCCCGTCACTCGGGCGTCCACCGTCACGGAGCGGCGACCTGCCAACTTGCCGGCGTCGTCGCGAACCAGCTCGGTCACCGTGGCCGGCTCGCTCGGGACCCGGAACGCGAGGCGGCTGTAGTCCTGCTGCCACGCCTCCGGGGCAAGGTGGGCGTAGGTCTTGATCGTCACCTTCGTGTCAGCGTGACCGAGCAGCTTGGACAGCCGGAAGATGTCGCCCCCGCCGATCACCCACCAGCTCGCCGCGGTGTGACGCAGCGCGTGCCAGTTGAGGGACGTGTCCATCTGCGCCCTCCGCAGAGCAGCCTTGTATGCGCACGTGACGGGCGTTTGTGCGCGGTGCCCGCCGTTCTTGCCCGGGAACACTAGAACGCTCCCACCGCGAGCCAGAGCGCGCTGACGAAGGACTGGCAGCACGCTGTCAAGGATGGGGACGTGGCGGATGCGCCCGCTCTTGGTCGGCTTGCCCGGCCCGCCGCGCTGCACGGTGATCAGGCGGAGGTTGAGATCGATGTCGTCCCACTGGAGCGCGAGCAGCTCGCCGATGCGGAGCGCCGTCCCGACTGACACCGCGATCATGTCCCGGAGATCATCAGAGCAGGTCAGCAGCAGCCGCTCGAGCTCGCCGCGCGTCTTGATCCAGTTGTACGTCCGGTCGGGCACGTGCGCTTGACCCACGCCGTGACACGGGTTCGACTTGATCCACTTCTTGGACGACACGAACCAGGTGAACGCGGACGAGAGGCAGCCGAGCGCCGAGTTGACGGTCTGCGGCGCGTACTTGCTGCACGTGGTCTCGATCCACGCCGCGATGTGGTCGCTCGTGATGCTCGAGATGGTCAGCGTCCCCAGCGCCGGCACGATCTGGTAGCGCACGAATTCGCTGTAGGGGCGATGCGACCGCGACTTGCCGACCTCGAGCGCCTCGAGCCACAGGTCGAGGCCCTGTTTCAGCGTGCGCTTCGTGTCGGTCTGCGGGGCGAGCTCGCCGCGGTCGATCTTGCGTTGCGTGACTCGATGATCCTCCTCGGCGGCCTTCGCCTCGCGCTTCGAGTCGTACGTGCCGACGTAGACCTGTCGCCCTTTCGCACGGCCGTACACCTGGAACCGATCGCCCTTCGTGCGGATCACGACTTCGCCTCTCGGTGCGCAGCGCGTCGATGGGAGCAGCTACGCGCGTGCTGACTAGCGTTTGATCCTGCCTCGACCCAACGGCTCATACGAACTTGCTCACCTTCCGCTCAAGCGAGTCTACCCGCCGCAGCAAGCCGACGACCCTCGTCACCAGCGCGGCCAGGTCCACTGAAGGCGGACGCGGCTTGCCATCGTCTCCAGCGTGCGGCTGGTGGATGTCGCGCAGGAGTTCGTAGACACCGTGAGGATCAGCAAGCCCATTGCGCGGGGTGGGTTCGACTGGCTGCGCGCTCTCCGAGTCGAGCCGGTCGAGCGCCATCACGACCAACTCGCGCATGGGCACGCCGATCTCCAGCGCGAGCCGCTCGTAACGAGCCTTCTGCGCTGGCGTGAGCATGATGTGCAGAGGCTCGCTCGCTGTCCGTCCGGGAGACTTGCGCTTCTTGGTGGCCATGATCAAGGTGTAAGCGCTCCGCAATGCGGCGTCAACACATTCCGGAGCGCGCGGCGCGCGCGTAGGAACCCGATCGCGAGGTCGACCGCGACCGGATCGAGGTCGAGGCCGTCGCGGACGGCTGTCGCGGCGCGCTCAAGGTGCCTGTCGCCTTTCGACAACCTCGTCGATCGCACGGCTCGCCAGCGCGAGCTTGGCGATCGCAACCTGGATCGCCTCGTCGCGATCGAACCGGTACGCGATGGCATGCGCAGCTGCCAACGCTCCACGCGCGGCCTCGAGCTCGCGGGCGGCGAACCGGAGATCGCGGTCGTCGGTCACGGCGAGCGACGGTGGCGGCGACGGATGTTCGTGTCTCATGCTGCGGTTCCTTCCGTCGCGCCGCAGCCGAGCGCGGCCCGGTGAAAAGTTCGGCCCGGTGTTTCATTCACCCGAGGGAGTGGGCTGTCCGCAGATCTCCTGCGGCACCATGCCGGGCCGAGAAAGCGTTACGCGCCGTTGTTCTTGTACCAGCTGCGGTAGTCGACGAAGCCGGCGCCGAAGTCGAGGCGGACCTTCCACTCGATGCCGTCGATGCGCCAGCCTTCTTTGATGAGGAGCTCGGGCCCGGTGCCGTCGAGGTACGCGTACTCGATGCCGTCGATCGCTGCGGGGTCCGCGGCGAGGTACCACGCCGTGACGCTCGAGGCGTCGAGACGCGGGTCGACGATAACCTCGAGCTTGCCGGCGAAGGGGTTCACGTCCGACGTCACCGACGGCGTGATCTGCGCGACCGCCTGGAGCGCGACCGACTCGAGCGCGGCGGGCACCACGAGAAACTTCGGCGTGACATCGATCGGCGTGACGCCGTCGAGTCCCTTCTGCATGCGCATCGACTTCATCGCGACGCCGAGGCTGGCCACGCTGATGACGGCGCCCACCCCGGCGAGGTTGCCGTGGTTGGCGTGGAACACGGCGAAGCCATCGCTCGACAGCGGGTTCGAGGCGAGCAGCGCGACGAGCTGCGACGCAATGAACTCGGACGACGCGCGGCCGAGGCGCGTCGACATCTCCATGAACGCGCCGATATCGTCGTTGACGATCGCCTGTCGACTGACCGCAAAGATGCGGCCGAACGTCGCCAGCGAGTAGCCGTCCTTCGACATCGTGAACGTGCCGTTCTTGAACTCGCCGCCCTCGACCACCTTGTCCAGGGTGCCCACTTCCCCGAACTGCAGCTTCTGAATTGGTCGGAAGTCCGGCGCCGAGACCTGCCGAGCAGTGCGCTGAAGCCCGCCCTTGTAGCTCTCGTACGCCGTGCGCAGCATCCGGTTGCCGGTCTCGGTGAGCAGCGAAGGAAAGTCGGACGTGGTGTGCATGCCGGCGCCGATCGAACGCTCGACGATCTGATTCTTCGACATCGTCCGCGTGTTGACGCCGCGCTGCTCGAGGAAGTGCTTCGCGAAGTCCGTCGGCGAGAGCCGCACGTACTGCTTGGCGTCGTCAGACGGAGGCGGTCCGCCGAACCGGCTCGCCAGCGCCTCGGCCATCAGCTCGATGCTGCGTGTGTTGCTGCCGCGGCCGGCCTCGATGCGGGGGTCGCGGCGATCGAACTGGAGGTCGTCGCGAGCAGCGCGCTCGTCCGTGAGCCGTGCCCGAGCTCGCTCGAGCGACACGCCGCCGCGGATGAGCTGATCGCCGAGCTGCTCCAACGCGGTGCTGTCGCTGGGCGCGAGACCGCGAGTGAACGCGCGCGCGATGCGCGCGATGCCGGCGCTGCGCTCGCGTTCGGCCTGGAGGCCAACGTCCGCGGCGCGGCTCTCGGTGCCGAGCTCGCTGCTGTCGTCGACGACGAGCGCCGCGATGTCGGCGGGGACGGAGGAATTCTTCTTGGACATGGCGGTTTCCTTGGTGCGGTTGCTGCGAACGTGCGCGCCGGGGTCGGCGCCAATGGCGGTCAGCGAGAGCTCGTGCGGCTCCCAATCCGTGGCGCGGAAAACGGGCGTGGTCGTCGCGTCGTCTTCGACCGGGGTGAGCTTGTGGACGGCGTAACCGACGGAGACGCCGCGAAGCGTTCCTTCGGCGACCATACGCATGGCGGCTTCGCCCTTCGGCCCTCGGTCGAAACGAACAACGGCGGTGCCGCGCTTGCCGTCGAGCTGCGCGCTCTCGACGACGCCGATGATCGAGTCCATGCCGGACTGGTCGTGCGAGTCGAGAAGCGGCGCGCCGTTCTGCAGCCGGCCCATACGGACATGCCCGGGATCGAGCGAGAGCTCTTCGAGGTAGCGATCGTAGCCCCCGCGCAGGACACGCGCGCCAGTCGTCCAGATCATCTGCACCGTGCGCTTCTCGACGTCGAGCGTCGACTTCACGAACGGCGCGCTGCGCGTGGAGAGCTTCGTCATCGTCACATCAGCCCGATCACAGCGGCCACTTGCAAAACTAGGTCGCCATGCAAGCGATTCGGTAGAGCGTGTGAACCGCCGGCACCCGGTAGCCCGGGCACAGAAGCAACGCGGCGGCGGTGCAGCCCCTCACCGTGGAGGTGTCGGGCGCCGCCGGGATCGAGCCGCGCAGGTCGAGTGCGATCCGGTGCAGCCGACGCGCACGCGTCCACGGCTCGCCGGCGATCAGCGCGGCGGCAGCGCGGAACCACCGATCGCGTTCCTCGCGACGCTCGCTCGGTGACATGCGCTCGTGCACGATCGCGACGACCCACTGGCGCAGGTCTTCGGGGACGTCGCCGCAGCTCAGAAAGCGGGCCAGGAATGCGCGGTCGATCATCGGCTAGTTGACACCCACTGGCGGACCGAGGACGCGCAGCACAACGCCCTGCGCCACGCCTTCGATAGCCGCGTCGAGGTCCTCGAGCTCGTCGAGGGTCAGCTCCCGATCCGGGAGACCTTCGGCGAGAATGGTCAGCGGCTGGCGAGCCAGGCGGTTCATCTCGGCGGTTTGCTCGTCAGTCGGCTGAGGGCGGCCGATCTCGCAGGCGAAGACGCCGGCCTTGGTTGCGGCCGAGAACAACATGGCGGGAAGAAGCTCGTTCATGGAATCTCCTGTGGGGTTTCGTCGTGGTCGTCGTCGGCGTCGAGCAGCTGGAACGCGCTCGACAGGTAGAGCTCCGCGGCAGCGAGGTCGTCGGCGTCCGCGCCGTGCAGCTCGGCGACCTCGCGGAGCCGGGCGGCGATCGCGGTCTTGAACGCACCGCGATCGGCGGTGCCGGGCACCTCCGCGATCAACGCGGTCACCAGCACGGCGAGCGCGTCGCGTTCCGCGAACAGCTCGAGCGCCGTGATCCCGAATCCGGTCTCCGGGTCGACGAGCACGATCGCGTCGGCGGCGTCGCGAGCCGGCATGCCATTCCATTGCCGGGACGCCGCATCGAGGTCGGTCACGACAACGCGGCCGCGCGAGCCGACGTGCACGCCGCGCGTGAGGGATCCATCGTGCGCCGCCTGGCTCAGCGATGAGTGCGAGCACCCGAGGCGCCGGGCCAGGCCCCGGAGGGAAGGCTTCTGTGGTCGGTCGGTCATGGTCGGTCTCCAGGAAAATGATCAGCTAGTGAATCGACGCGGAGTTCCTGACCCGCATGCCGCCTGTAACTTCAAAGGACCCAAAGGACCCCCCCCCTCCCCATCGACGCCGCTCACGGCAGCTCCACGAGCTCACCAGGTGCGCCAGGACAGCGTTTGCTCTCGTGATCCTCGCGCTGGTCCACGAGCACCCTAAAACCGCACAGCAGGCAGCGCTGGGTCGCAGGACGCCACTGGCGGGCGATGGCGTACGCCAGCTTCTGGGCGACGGTCATCCGGCGGTAGGTCACCGGTCACGCTCCGGGGCCAGCTGCTCGTACTCGGCGCGGATCTCGGCCTGAAGCTTCTCGAACCGGGCATCGCGATCAGCGGGATGCACTCGACCTCCTCCGGGGACTGCATCCGCATCCCGCCCTACTAGGGCGCGGGATGCAGTGCATGCCTCATCCCATGCATCCTGGGATGCAGTGGGATGCAGTGGGATGCAGGCACTCAAAGGGGGCTCCGGTCGGGTCTGCGGATGACGGAGAGCCCGGCGGCCTCGGCTCTGGTCCGGATCCACAGGCGGTACGATCCACCGCGGCGCGGCCCCACCTCGACCACGCCAGACTCGGGCTCGCCGAGCAGCTGCTCCACCGCGGCGCGGACGTGCTCGTCACGTGCGCCGAGAGCGCCGCGGACATCCCGGCGTGACATCGGCTCGGCCGCCATCTCGAGCGCGCCAGGGATGGCGAGCACGAGCACACCGACGCGAGTGGCATCCCGCGAGCTGGCGCGCTCGGCCTTGACCTCGCCGGCGGGCCGCGACTCACCGGCCACGCGCCAGCGCCCCGAGCGGCCGCAGTAGCTCATCGGGATCACCCGATCGCCGCCGGTCATCCGCCCCTTGCCGATCGACAGGTCGATCGCGCGCGTCCCGTCATCGCGGTCCGGACCGGCCTGCCCGATGGAGAGCGTGGCGGTCGCGTACCGTTCGATCGCCGCGGACTCGGCACCGCCGTCGGTGGAGTCAGCTCCGACCGACTCGCCGTTACGGGCGGCGCGCGAGCTCGCCCTCGACATCTGCGAGATCGCGATCACCACGGCTCGGTAGGCGCGGGCGATGTCGTCGATCTGCGCCATGACGTCGGCGACCTTGGCGCGTGCGTCGCGCTCACCGGACTCGAGGATCTGCACGTAGTCGACGGCGACCAGCACGGGCGCGCCGGCGTGCTCGGCCTTCGCAACCTGGATCGTCTCGACGAGTGCGGCGAGCGTCGCCTCCCGCCGATCGAGCACGTACATCCGAGGTAGCGCGAGCGCGTGATCCATCTGGTCGCGCGGGACCTGCCCGGTCAGCACGTCGAGCCACGAGGCGTCGCACTGCATGCCGATCATGCGCGCGGCGAGCTCGTCGGCCGGTAGCTCGCGCGAGAGCACCACGACGGGGCCGTGGTCTCGTGCGTGCGCGACGAGCATGCCCGCGATCAGCGACGTCTTGCCCGCGCCCGTCGGGCCCATCGCGACCACGATGCCGCCGGCTCGGACGGTCACGATCTCGTCGTCGCCGAGCGTGAGCGTGGTCATCGGCTCGGATGCGCGAGACATGATCGCCGCGACGAGATCAGGGCAGCGGTGATAGCGAGGAACCGGCGGGGCCAGGTCGGGCTGCTCGGCGCGTGGCTCGCCGCGAGGCGGCGGGTCGACGACGGTATAGCGGGGTGGCGGTACTGCCGCCCGTCCTGCCGCCTCGGCCTTCGCTCTTTCAGCGGCGGTCATGATGATGCGCTCCCTGTGGTCTCTGACCAGTTCCAGCGCCAGCCGGCGGCATAGGCGTCTGCGAGGTCGTGATGCGTGCCGAGGTCGACGACGAGCAGGCTGCGATCGACCTCGAGCCCGGCGTCGCACGCCACGACGATCGCGTCGGCCGCGGCGTCGATACCGGGCTCGTCGTCGTCGACAACAATCAGTAGCCAGCCGCGCATGGCGACGAGCCTGGGCGCGAGCGTCGCGGCGATCGATTCCATGTGCGCGGCGCCGGCGGCTCCGTAGATCGCGCACGTCGGGAACGCGATACACGCTGCGAGCGTGTCCGAGAGTCCCTCGACGAGGATCGCGACGTCGGTGCCCTCGGGATCGATGTCCGCCGGGCAGCCGGCGAGCGCCGAGTTCGAAGCGTCCGACCACGGCTCGGTCCGGAAGTCCTTGACGCCCGCCGAGCGGTACTGGATCCCGACGATCGCGCCCGTTTCAAGATCGCGCATCGCAAGGGCGAGCTCGCCGCTCGGGGAGTAGCGCAGCACGTCGCCGCGAGCGCGCAGCTCGGCGGGATCGAGTCCGCGGCCCGCGAGGTAGCGCTCGCCGACGAGCGACCGTCGATCGAGCGAGTCCCACAGCGCCGGCATCCGCGCGAGCGCTGCAGCGCGCTCGGCGTCCGCACGGGCGCGCCGCTCGCGGTCCTGGGCGATCCGCTCGGCGATGCGCCGCTCGATGTCGGGATCGGTCGGCGCGATGCCGGCGATCTGCGCCGCGCGCTCGAGTAGCCGCGGGAGCTGCGTCCGGCGGTCGATACCCTCGCTCGCGGCGATCACGTCGAGCAGGTCGCCGGCGCACCCCTCGTGGCCATGGTGGGTCGCGCGCCACGCGTCGTCTCGGCGACGACGATAGATCGCGGCGCCCGCTCGGCTCGGCCGGGCGCCGCACCATGGGCAAGTCCGGAGGCGCCAGGCTCGGCCGTGCTCGCGCGCGTCGAGCCCGCACGCGGAGATAACGGCGCCGGGCTGGAGGAGCGTGATCACGTCCTCGATATCGAGCCGCGCGGTCATGGCCACATACCCTCGTCAGACGTGACGTCGAGCAGACCGTCGATCTCAGCGCGCAGCCTCCGCTCGCGCTCGTCCTCGACGTGGCGGAGCTGTTGCTCGGCCTCGGCGCGCGACTCCTGGGCGGCCCACATGGCGCGGAGCTCGGTCCAGATCTCGGACTCGCGATCTCGGACTCGCGAGACGTGCTCGCGGAGCCCCGCGGCGATGACGTCGAGGTTGACGCGGGCCATCAGCTCACCGCCCGGAGATCCGAGATCATCTCGGTGAGTGCCCGGCGGATGTCGGCCCCGGTGCCGCGCAGGCACTCGGGCCCTACTCCTCTCGCCCGGCTCTCGACGTCAACGAGCGCTCGGCCGCAGCGCACACATCGGCTCGACGTCGAGGCGTACCGCGACGCCGCTCTGATCAGGTCCGCCTCGACCTCGGCGATCATCGAGGTCCGGGCAGCGCGCACGCGCGCCCAGTGCTCGGCGAGCCACGCCCTGCCTTCCGCGCTCTTGCGGGGATGAGGGATGTCCGCCACCGCGATTCGTCGTGCGGTACCTCGGGCCGAGCTCCCTCAGTTGCCCGGCGGCGGCGCCGCGCTGAACTCGCAGCCACAGCACGTCGCGACGGCGATCGAGCGGGTCCGGAACCGCAAAGTAGTTGACGGCGTCCAGAGTGGTCATCAATCCCTCGGATCCCGCGCGATTTCCGTCGGCTCGAACCCGGCATCCAGCGGCGCCGGGCTCTCGGGGCGATGGGCGGCGAGGTGGCAGTACATCGCGCTCGCGAGCTGCCCCGCGGCGAACGGGTCGACCTTCGCGATCTCGGTCAGCCGCGAAAACCAGGCCACCGGCAGGCGCGCCATGCCCTCGAGGTCGAGCTCGGGGACGAGCTGCACGAGCAGGGTCGCGGCCTCGCTCGGGTCGAGCCCGGCGACGACCTTGAAGACGGCATCGAGGCGGGCGGTCACTTCGCAACCGCCTCGCCACCAGCGGCCAGGAACGCCGCGATGCCGGCGGGGGTCAGGTAGCGGCGGCGGCCGATCTTGACGTGCGGCAGCTTGCCGTCGCGGCAAAGCCGGTAGACCACCCACTCGCTCAGTTGGCGGAGCGGTGTTTTGTCGAGTGCGTCTCGCGTAACTGGAATGAGGTCATCCATGCCTCAAACACATAGGGCTCGCTTGCGCGGCTTCCTACGGAGGCGCCACCAGGCGCCGCCTCCGATAAATCAGTCTGTGCGGTAGCCGAATGCCGAACGCTTGGAGTTCATGCGTTTGCGCGCGTCCCCTGCGAGGTCGGCGTTCTGTTTTTTCTTGTCGACTTCGTGCGTCGTCGTGAGTCGTCCAAGACGCTCAGGATGGACGCGCGCGCTGATCTCACCGATGTCGTGGTCACGGAGCACCAGCTCGGCCAACACCATCCACGCCTGATACGGCGTGGCGTAGTCGCATGCGATGCCGCGCGCGAGGGCCTCGCCGGTGAGCCACGTGACGACATCGATCATGGTGACCGTCTGCGACAGCCCGCGTTCGCGACCATGGTGATCGCGCATCACGACTGGCGCCGGCATCGGGCGTCGTCGGTTGCTCAACACCGCCACCAGCTCGGCGCGTTCGTGCGACGGCGTCTGCGCTGCCACGCGGAGCAGCATCCACAGCGAAAGCGGCGGCGCCGGGGGGGGCTGCAGCCCGGCATCGGCAGCGATCTTGACGCGCCGTTCGAAGTCGTCGCACTCGGCGGCCTCGAGCTCGAGCTGCACGAGCACGTTCGCGAGCATCGGCATCTGCACGTCGCGCCAGCTCTCGTAGGAGCACGACGGAGGTAGCAGCTTGGGCTCGCGCGGCGGACGCCCCCGGCCGCGCTTCCCTGTGTCGCGACCTTCTAGCTTTTCGGCCATTGCGTCGAGCAAATCACCACCGTCTGACATTGGGCGTCGTTGCTCTTTGTTGAGTCGTTTAGTGCGGTTGTGCCATGCCGGCAAAGAAGCTCAAGGACTACGAGCTCGAGAGCTGACGCGCCTGGACGGCCGCGTCGGGTCGGTGGCGGCGCGGCGCGGTCCAGATTGCACCGCTCGCTTGTACCGATCGGTCCTGTTCGTCCCGCGTCCCGATGCGGATCCGACGCCGGCCGCGCGGGGACGGCCCTGGCGCGCGCGCGGTGCGAAGGAGAGTGGTGGCGCGCCGCTTGAACAGGTTCGGATCGACCACCCACCCCGCCCCACCTAGCGCCTCCGGAGACCAAACCTCGATGACGATCGCGACCCCCCTCACGCGGACCCTGCTGCTCACCCTCCTGTTCGGAGTCGGTGCCTGTAACGACGGCGAGCCCGGCAAATGGGCCAACACCTCCACCGCAGATTACGCCAGCTACTGCACGATCGAGTTCTGCGACTCGATCGAGACCGGCGCGGAGCCGGAGTGCACGTGCCCGTGCGTCGACGACAGCGACTACGGCGATGATCCGGACGGTGGCGGTGGCGGGGGTGGCGGCGGGGGCGGTGGCGGCGGTGACGGCGGTGGCGGCGGCGGCGACCCCTGCACCGGCACGACGTGCCCGGACGCCGGTGGCGATGGCTGCACACTGACGCAGGGCTACTGGAAGAATCACAACGAGTTCCGCACCAGCGCGAGCCAGAAGCTCGACTGGCCGGCGCCGCTCGACGAGCGCGATCAGCTGTGTGGCAAGGGCCTGCTCGACATCCTCTCGATCAGCCCGCGCGGCGAGGCCTGGTACATCCTCGCCCGCCAGTACATCGCGGCGAGCCTCAACGCCGCGAGCGGTGCCGCGACCTCCGAGCTCGGCAACGCGCTCACGGATGCCCGCACGATCCTCACTGCGAACTGCGGCGGGATCACGGCGGACCGCCAGGTCGCGATCGATCTCAGCTACCTGCTCGACTCGTACAACAACGGCCTGATCGGCCCGGGGCACTGCGACTAGGCGCGGTCGACGCGAGCGGGCCGGGACGAGGCCGGCCGGCGGGCGTGCTACCAACGGCCATGGCTCTCCGGCAGCGAGCGGCGGTCGTCCGCATCGTCGACCATGGCGAGAGCTCGACGGTGATCGACGCGCGCGGCGTCACGCGGCGGTTCGAGGGCGACTCGGCCGCCTTGCTGCGCGCCGTGCTCGAGCTGCACGAACACCCGATCGATCGAGCGGCGCTGCTGGCAGCGCTCGGCGAGCGCGCGGGCGGCCCGGTGCCGGAGGGGCCCGTCGACGAGCTGCTCGGACTCCTCGAGACGGCGGGCGTGCTCGTCGTCCCGCGCGACGAGCGGGTCCCGCGC
>JALZOI010000176.1 GCA_030857245.1 Myxococcota bacterium | reverse complement strand
GGGCGGCATGCTGCGGGCCCGGGGCATGCTCGCGGCCGCCGCCATCGAGTACGAGCGGGCGCTCGCGGTCGGCGGGAGCGAACCGTTCGTCGCCGGCAAGCTCGCGCGCACGCTCGTGGAGCTCGACAAGCACGAGCGCGCGATCGAGCTCGCCACCCCGCTCGCCGCGGCCGACAGCCATGACGCTGTGGCAGCCGTGACCCTTGGCATGGCGCGGGCGGCAAGGCATGAATGGCCCCAGGCGATCGCGGCGTACGAGCAGGCCCTCCGGGTGAGTCCTTTCGATCCAACCACACGCTGCGGCCTCGCCGAGGCGTACTCTAAGACGGCCGATCCGCGAGCTGCCCGCGAACGTAGTGCCTGTGACGAGCTGAAGCCCTGATGAAACCTTCGCGCACCATCACGCCGGAGCCCGGCGAGCCCCGCCTCGTTCCTCTGCACCGGGACGGCAACCCGGATACCGAGGTCTCCCCTGTCGTCCCATCGCCGGGCGACGGCGACGACGGCGCGGACCACACCTGGGCGCTCGCCGACGAGGCGACGATGGCCTCGCCGCGCACCGATCTCGACGCGGTCGCCGAGCTCGCCGATGCGCACGGCCAGATCCTCCGGGAGATCGAGAAGCGCATCATCGGCCAGCGCCGCGTGATCGAGCAGCTGCTGGTCGCGCTGTTCGCGCGCGGTCACACGCTGTTCGTCGGCGTCCCCGGCCTCGCGAAGACGCTGCTGATCTCCACGCTGGCGGAGACGCTGAACCTGTCGTTCCAGCGCATCCAGTTCACCCCCGACCTGATGCCCGCCGACATCACGGGTACCGAGATCCTCGAGGAGGATCACGCGACCGGCAAGCGGGTCTTCAAGTTCATCAAGGGCCCCGTGTTCGCGAACCTGGTGCTCGCCGACGAGATCAACCGGACCCCGCCGAAGACGCAGGCCGCGCTGCTGCAGTCGATGCAGGAGTACCGCGTGACCGCCGGCGGCACGACGCACGAGCTGCCGCTGCCGTTCCTGGTGTTCGCGACCCAGAACCCGGTCGAGCAGGAGGGCACGTACCCGCTGCCCGAGGCCCAGCTCGATCGGTTCATGTTCCAGGTCGACGTCGACTACCCGAGCGAGGCCGAGGAGGAGGAGATCGTCCGTCAGCAGACGAGCGACCACCGTCCCGAGCTGACGCGCGTGCTGTCACCGCAGCGGATCATGCAGCTGCAGGATCTGGTGCGCCGCGTGCCGGTCGCCGATCACGTCGTCAAGTACGCGGTCGCCCTCGCCCGCTCGACGCGGCCGACCGCCCCGAACGCGCCGGCGTTCATCCGCGAGGCGGTGTCGTGGGGCGCCGGGCCGCGCGCGTCGCAGTTCCTCATCCTCTCCGCGAAGGCGCGCGCCATCCTCGATGGTCGCTTCGCGGTCGCGATCGAGGACGTCGCGGCGCTCGCCCGGCCCACGCTGCAGCACCGGCTGATCCTCAACTACCGCGCCGAGGCCGAGGGCCTGCGAGGCGGCGACCTCGTCGATCGCCTGCTCGCGGTGGTCACGCCGTAGCGGGAGCGAGCGCCTTGAACGTCCCGCCTGTCGACCGTCCGGGGATCGATCCCGCGCAGCTCGCGCGGCTCGGCAGCCTGGCGATCAAGGCGCGGGTGATCGTCGAGGGCGCGCTGTCCGGCCTCCACCGCGCGAGCGTGCACGGCTCGTCCGTCGAGTTCGCGGAGCACAAGGAGTATTCACCGGGTGACGAGCTGCGGCACGTCGACTGGAAGGCCTACGGCAAGCTCGACCGCTACTACGTGAAGCAGTTCGAGCAGGAGTCGCAGCTGACCGTGTACCTCGTGCTCGACACGTCGGCGTCGATGGCGTTCGCGGGCGATGGGATGGCGAAGCTCGAGTACGCCGGGCTGTCCCTGGCGGCGCTCGCGTACCTGGTGATCCAGCAGCAGGACAAGGTCGGCTTCGTCGCGTGCGGCGACCGCACGGTGGAGACGATGGTGCCGCCGCGCGCGCGCACGACCCACCTCCACGATCTGCTCGGCGTGCTCGACTCCGTCATGAAGCGCGGCGCGCGCGGCGACGAGTCGCCGGCGGTGTGCCTCGGCCGGATCGCCGAGCTCGCGCGCCGCCGGCGCGCGCTCGTCATCCTCGCGTCCGACCTGTTCGATCCCGACGACGCGACCGTGAAGGCCTGCGCCCTGCTGCGCGCGCAGAAGCACGACGTCTCGGTGCTCCACGTGCTGGATCCACACGAGCTCGCGTTCCCGTACGACGGGCTCACCCAGTTCGAGGCGCTCGAGTCGCAGCACAAGCTGCTCGTCAACCCGTCGGCGATCAAGCGCGACTACCTCGAGCGGATGGCGGCGTTTCTCACCCGCTCGCGCGGCATGCTGGCGGCGGCCGGCGTCGACTACCACCTCGTGCCGACCGATCGCGGGCTCGAGCGGACGCTGCTCGAGCTCGTGATCGCGCGCTCGCGCCTGGGGCCCGGGCGGAGGGCCGGCTAGTGGGCTTCCTCGCGCCGCTGATGCTCGTCGGGGTGGCCGCCCTCGCGGTGCCGATCGCGATCCACCTGATCGGCCGGCGGCGCGCGCGGGTGGTCAAGTTCGCCGCGCTCGACTTCCTGCTCGGCACGAAGCGTCGGACCGCGCGTCGCTTCCAGCTCCGCGAGCGCGTGCTGCTCGCGATCCGCGCGATCGCGTGCGCCGCGGTCGCGATGGCGCTCGCGAAGCCGTACGTCTCGTGCGCGCGCAAGGGCCCGCAGGTCACGCGCGGCCCGCAGGCCGTCGTGCTCGTGATCGACGACTCGTTCGCGGCCGGCTACCTGATCGACGGCGAGCCCTGGCTGCGCCGCGCCACCGACGAGGCCCGCCGGATCCTGACGCAGCTCGGCCCCGAGGCCGAGGTCGCGATCGTGCGCGCCTCCGAGGCGGCCGACCACCCGACCGAGCTGACGCGCGACCACCTGCGGCTGCGCGATCAGCTGCTCGCGCTCGAGCCCAGCGCCCGTCCGGCCGATACCACGCGAGCGCTCGCCCGCGCGTCCCAGCTGCTCGCGGCGTCGAGCCACACCCGGCGCACCGTCTACCTGGCGTCGCTGCTCACGCGCGCGGGCCTGCGCACCGACGATGCGCCATGGGGAGCCGAGGGCCCCGCACTCGTCGTCCTCGACCTGCGCCCGACGACGATGCCGAACCTCGCGGTCACCAGCTTGCGGGTCGATGCCGAGCCCGGCGCGGGCTCGCGCGGCGTGGCCTTCGACGCCGAGGTCGCGAACCACGGCGACGTCGCCGCGTCCGTGGAGCTCTCGCTGTCGGTCGCCGATCGCGTCGTCGCGCGCGGGACGATCGAGCTCGCCGCCCGGGAGAAGCGCATGAAGCGCTTCCTCGCCACGCTGCCGGTGGGCTCGCGGATCACCGACGCCTCGATCGCGATCACCGGGTCGGGCGGTGCGCCCGGATCGCCCGGCGACGCCCTCGCGATCGACGATCGCCGGTGGGTCCGCGCGTCGCTGCGCGATCGGGTGCGCGTGCTGCTCGTCGACGGCGATCCGCGCACCGTGCGGCACGACGACGAGCTGTTCTACCTCGAGGCCGCGCTGCGGCCCGGCGATCGCGAGGACAGTGGCACGCAGGTCCGGAAGATCACGGCCGAGGAGCTCGCGGGCATCGAGCCCGGCACGCGCGGCAAGGCCGGCGCGATCGATCTCGCCGAGTTCGATGTCGTGGTGCTTGCCAACGTCGCAGCACTCCCCGCGGAGCGCGCCTCCGCCCTCGCCGACTGGGTGCGCGCGGGCGGCGGCATCATGATCGCGCCCGGCGATCGCTTCGAGGCGGCCGCGTACGACCGCACGATGCTGCCGCTGCTGCCGCAGAGCCTCCGCGATCCGATCGACACGACGTGGGGCGCGACCCCGCAGGATCGCGACAGCCGCGCGCTCCGCCTCGTGAAGTGGGAAGCCGACCACCCGATCTTCGCGCCGTTCTCGAAGGCCGCGCCCGAGCTCGCCGACGCGAAGTTCTACCAGATCGTCCTGCTCGGCCCGACGACCGACACCGCGGACCGCAAGGTGCTCGCGCGCTTCACGAACGGCGCCGCCGCCCTCGTCGAGGCATCGATCGGCTCGGGTCGTACGCTGCTGTTCACGTCGACGCTGGATCGCGACTGGAACGATCTCCCGATCCACCCGGGCTACCTGCCGCTGGTGCAGCAGTCGATCCGCCACCTCGCGCGCAAGCACGTCAGCTACGCGACAGCGGATCACTACGTCGGCAGCTCGATCCCGCTGTCGACGCCCGACCTCAAGAAGCTCGAGGTCCGCGGCCCCGAGGGGAGCGCGGCGATCTTCGAGGGAGATCGCATCGTCGGCCGCGCGAACGTGCGGTTCGGACGGACCGAGCACCCCGGCGTCTACCGCGTCGTCGGCACGGATCAGACCGGCGCGACGCGGGTGCGCGACGAGCTGGCGTTCGTCGTCAACATCGATCCCCGGGGCTCTGACCTGACGGAGGCGCCGGCGTCGGCGCTGCCACCGTCGGGGACCGGCGGTGGCTCGAGCCCGGCGGACGAGTCGCGGCGCGTCGAGCTGTGGCACGCGCTGGCCGCGGCGCTGCTGTTGTTGCTGCTCGCCGAGGGCTTGCTGGTGCAGCGGTAGCGGCTCCCGGCACCTTCGGCACGGACTGCGCGGTGGCCTGACGGCGTGATCCCGGGGAGAACGGTCAGCGGCCCGCGAGGCGATCGGCGAGGGCGCGGTGGGCCGGGCTGCCGATGATGGAGCGGGACAATGCGGGGCGCGCGAGCTGGTTGGCGGCGTGCGCGCGCTTCATGGCGCGGACGCGGGCGGCGGACTCGGCGATGCGATCGCGGAGCGTGGTGTCGCGGGCGGCTTCGCGGAGGAGGGCGGCCGAGGCCTCCTGCTGGTGCGCGGGATCGCGGCAGAGGAGGAGGACGTCGCAGCCCGCGCGGATGGCGGCGATGGCGGCCTCGCCGGCACCGAGGTGGTCGGCGACGGCGCGCATGTCGAGATCGTCGCTGACGATGACGCCCTGATACTGGAGTCGCCGACGGAGCAGGCCCGTGATGACCTGCTCCGACATCGTGGCCGGGCGGGTAGCGTCGAGGGCGGCGAACACGACGTGGGCCGTCATGAACATCGGCATGCCGGCGGCGGCGGCCCGCGCGAACGGCAGGAGCTCGACCCGCTCGAGGCGCTCCCACCCATGATCGATGCGCGGCAGCTCGAGGTGGCTGTCCGTGGCGGTGTCGCCGTGCCCCGGGAAGTGCTTGCCGCACGCGAGCAACCCCGCGGCGTCGAGACCGCGGGCGAAGGCGAGTGCCCGGCGCGCGACCGTCTCGGGCTCGGTGCCGAACGCGCGATCGCCGATGATCGGGTTGGCGGGGTTGGTGTGGATGTCGAGCACCGGCGCGAAGTCGATGTCGAAGCCGAGCGCGCGGAGCTCCTGGCCGAGCGCGAGCCCGACCTGCTCGGCGAGCTCGGTGTCCTCGGGCGCGGCGAACGCATCATGCGAGCGCATCGGCGGCCAGTGCACCGCCGGCGCGCGCACCCGCTGCACGACCCCGCCCTCCTGATCGACCGCGATCAGCGCGGGCGTGCCGTCGGGCGCGCGGCGATGCAGGCCGGCCGTGAGCGCGACCAGCGCGTCGAGATCACAGACCTCCGGAGCGCCGGCGCCACTCGTGAAGGCGAGGTTGCGCTTGAACACGATGGTCGCGCCGTAGGCTCCCGCATCGAGCTGCTCGCGCAGCGAGTCCGGGACGGTGGGGCCCTCGAAGCCGACCCACAGTAACTGTCCGACGTCGTCGTGCACGCCTCGACAGTAGGGGGACGCCCTCCACGAACGCAACTTCGGACGGCCGGACAGCGGATGGCTCCGGCACCGGCTCCGGAACCGGACGGTCTCGAAGTGCCTGCTACCGCGCGAAGCCCGTGCCCTCGCCCGCGAGCTCGAGGCGCTGGGCCGAGCCGGTCGAGGTGTAGACGACGATCGTGCGGACGGTCGGGAACTTGAGCGCGAGCACGACCTCCATGCGACCGTCCCCGTCGACGTCGAGCACGCCGAGGAGGTCGAGGCCGACCATGTGCTTGTCGGCGCTCCCCTTGCCGGCCTCGAGCGGCGGATTGATCCGGACGTCGAACAGCTCGAACGTCGGCGTGCATGCGGCGCCGATGGCCGGCGCCGCGGTCCACTCGGCCGCGGGGCTGCGGCTGCCATCGAGCACGCCGACGAGCGGGAACTGCTCCATCACCTTGTCGCCATCGATGTCGACGGCGAGCGCATCGCCTTGCAGGCACGCGCCGCCGGTGGCGAAGGCGACGGCTTCGGGCGGATCATCGGGGTGCGTGAGCTCGCCGACCGCGAGCCCGCAGCCGGCGGTCGCCGCTCCGCACGTTCGATCCTCCGTGCGCTGGCCGCCCCCGGTGTCCGTGGTGCATGGGGGCGCACCGACGTAGGTACCCGAGGCGACCGCCTGCTGCGATCCGATCTCCGCGAGCCCGAGCGTGTCGAACCGCCCCGCGACCTTGCCGTCGACACCGAACACGGTGAGCCGCGGCACGCTGCCTCGCTCGATCGCGTTCGTGACGTCGGCGACCTGATCGCTCCACGAGATCGTCCGCATCACGAGCGGCGCGACGGCAGGCCGCCCACCGGCGCCCTGCGGACACATCTCACCGATCAGCACGTGGCGTCCACTGCCCTGGCGGGGCCGGAGCGGCTCGATCTTGCCCACTGGACCCGGCTCATCGGCCGGTCGATCCGGCCGCACCACCGGTCCACAACCCACCGCGATCACGAGCCAGGCAACGCGACCGCGCCGGCAGAGGTCTGTAGCCATCGCATGCACCATAACCCGCTAGATCTCGACCCAGCCAATGGGCGAATCGTTGCCCGGCGCGTTTGACCCCCTCCGCAAGCGTCTCTATAGTCCGCGCCATTCTGACGGCGATGCCTAAATCCCCCATGGTTTCTATGCCTTGTTACAGTTCTCCGATTTCGGCGGGTTCTGCCTTTCGATATCGCTTTGGCATCGGAGCCGGCGTGGTCGGGCTCCTCCTGGCAACGTCCTCCGCGCATGCGCAGATCGCTCCCGGTGGCGGCATGCCCGGCGGCGGTACGGGCCAGCAGTCCGAGGAGAAGAAGGAAGGCGTCGCCGAGGCAGCTCCGAAGGCTCCCGGCCTGCTCCCGACGAACCCCGTGCTGCCGGCGCCGAAGGGGCGTCGCAAGCAGTGGAAGCTGTTCGAGATGGGCGGCTACTTCCGGCTGCGCACCGACTGGTTCAAGAACTTCCACCTCGGCTTCAACGGCGATGATCCCGCCAACGGCGGCGCGCCGTTCCCGCGCGCGCTCGGCTGTGGCTCGGAGCGCGTCGGCCGGCCGTGCGACGATTCGCTGTCGAGCACGAACATGCGGCTCCGCCTCGAGCCGACGATCAACCTGAACGAGGGCACCTCGGTGCACGTCCAGGCCGACGTCCTCGACAACCTCGTGCTCGGCTCGACGCCGGTCGACCAGGCGTACAACGGCGGGTTCGACTCCGGCGACATCGTCAACCTCGGCAACCGGCCGCCGGTCGGTGCGTTCGGTGGCAACCAGGCGCCCCCGGTCGCCGGCGTCAACAGCGACCGCGACTCGATCCAGATCAAGCGCGCGTGGGCCGAGGTCGCGGTGCCGCTCGGCATCCTCAAGTTCGGCCGCCAGCCCAATCACTGGGGCATGGGCATGTTCTCGAACGGCGGCGGCGCCGATCCGATCAACGGCACCTACGATCTCGACGCCGACTACGGCGACACCGTCGATCGCGTGAGCTTCTCGGCGACGATCCCGGGCACCAACCTGCGCGCGATGATCGCGTCGGACTGGAACATGACCCGGCTGGTGTCGAACCAGACCACCGCGAACCGCGGCCGCGAAGGCCACCCGTGGGATCTCGACGACGAGGACGACGCGAACTCGTGGGTCGGCGTGATCTCGCGCCTCGACGCGCCGCAGGAGTTCCGCGACAAGGTCGACCGCGGCGAGCTCGCGCTCAACTACGGCATCTACTTCGAGTACAAGACCCAGAGCTGGGACACCGACATCTCGGGCTTCACCGTCGGCGGCACGCTCGACGCGCTCAACCGCTACGTGCCGCGCGAGCTCAAGACGTACACCCCGAACCCGTGGATCAAGCTCGCGTACAAGCGCATCCAGCTCGAGGGCGAGTTCGTCGCGCAGCTCGGCAAGGTGGGCCGGCTCGACGAGTACGGCTTCGACTCGTCGGCGGACATCCGCAAGTACGGCGGCGTCGGCCGGTTCACGTGGAAGGGTCTCGAGGGGAAGCTGAAGCTCGGCGTCGAGTCCGGTGCCGCGTCGGGCGATCAGTGGGACAACACCCCGCAGGGCAACACGCACATCGCGTTCGCCAACCTGCTCGGGGACCCCGGCTCGCGTGATCGCAAGCTCTCGCAGTTCATGTTCAACCGCGAGTACAAGGTCGACATGATCATGTTCCGGCACCTGATCGGTGCCGTGACCAACGCGGGCTACGTCAAGCCGTTCCTGTCGTACGAGCTGACGCGCTCGATCGCCATGAAGGTCGCGAACATCACGTCGTTCGCGCTCAAGCCGGTCGCGACGCCCGGCAACTCGCGGATGTACGGCACCGAGTTCAACGCGGCGCTCGGCTACTCGGCCGGAGGCCTCTCGGCGGGCGTCGCCTACGGCGTGCTGTTCCCGTTCGGCGCCATGAACCACCCGGCCGACGACGCCGCCACGGGCGAGACGTTCAACTACCCGCAAGAGAACCAGGGCGACGCGGGCACGGCGCACACGCTCCAGATGAACCTGTCGCTGCAGTTCTAGGCAGCGGCGGCGATCGGCTCCCGCCCGCGTCAGTCGCCGGAGATCACGCGCGACCGGCGGCGACCAGCCGCTCCTGGCGGCGACGTGCGCCACGTCAGTCGCCGGAGATCACGCGCGACGAGCGGCGACCAGCCGCTCCTGGCGGCGACGTGCGCCGCGTCAGTCGCCGGAGATCACGCGCGACGAGCGGCGACCAGCCGCTCCTGGCGGCGACGTGCGCCGCGTCAGTCGCCGGAGATCGTCAGAGCTCGCCGAGCGCCATCGCGAGGCGGTCGACCGCGACGAGCTCGAGGCCGGAGGCCTTGCCGTCGAGCCGGGCGCGGTTCTGCGCCGGGATCAGCGCTCGGTTGAAGCCGAGGCGCGCGGCCTCCGCGAGCCGTTGCTCGCAGAGCGAGACGGCGCGGATCTCGCCGGCGAGGCCGACCTCGCCGAACAGGACGGTCCGGGCGTCGATCGCCCGACCGCGCGCTGAGGAGGCGATCGCGCACGCGATGCCGAGATCGATCGCGGGCTCGTTGAGCCGGATGCCGCCGGCGACGTTGACGAAGACGTCGCGGTCGAGCACGTCGCAGTTCGCGCGCTGCGCGAGCACCGCGAGCAGGAGGGAGACGCGGTTGCCGTCGACGCCGGCCGCGGTGCGCCGGCCGACGCCCGCGCTCGCCGGCGCGACCAGCGCCTGGATCTCGACGAGCAGCGGCCGCGCGCCGTCCGCCGACGCCACGACGACCGATCCCGGCGCGCCGACCGGGCGCTCGGCGAGCAGGTGCGCCGACGGATTCGTCACCTCGGCCATGCCGGCGCCGCGCATCTCGAACACGCCGATCTCCTGCGTCGAGCCGAACCGGTTCTTGTGCGCTCGCAGGATCCGGTACGGGCCGCCATCGCCCTCCAGCTGGAGCACGACATCCACCAGGTGCTCGAGCGTCTTCGGGCCCGCGAGCGCCCCGTCCTTGGTGACGTGGCCGACGATGATCGTCGGCACGCCCGAGGTCTTCGCGTACTGCATGAGCCGGCTCGCGCACTCGCGGACCTGCGCGAGCGAGCCCGGGATCGAGTCGAGCAGCGGCGTGTAGACGGTCTGGATCGAGTCGACGGCGAGGAACGCCGGCGGCGACGCCTTCGCGTGCGCGAGGATCTTCTCGACGTCGGTCTCGGCGACGACCGAGAGCCGCGCATCCGCCGCGCCGACCCGCCGCGCGCGCATCGCCGTCTGCGCCACGGACTCCTCGCCCGTCGCATAGAGCACCGTCCCGCGGGCCGCCAGCCCGGCGAGCGCCTGGATCAGCAGCGTCGACTTGCCGACGCCGGGGTCGCCGCCAAGCAATACGAAGCAGCCCGCGACCAGCCCGCCGCCGAGCACGCGATCGAGCTCGCCGATGCCGGTGGTGCGCCGATCGCGCGCGCCGATCTCGACGACATCCACGATCGACACCGGTGACGCACCGTCGCTGACGCCGGTCGCGCTCGGTCGCGGCGGCGCGGCGGACTCGACCTCCTCGATGAGCGAGTTCCACTCCTGACACGCGGGGCAGCGGCCCAGCCACCGGGTCTCGACATGCCCGCAGCCCTGGCACCGATAGGACGTGCGCAGCTTCAGTGCCTTGACCTTGGCCATGCGCCTACGTAGCAGAGTGGTCTGACTGAACCGGTGCGCAGTGCGCCGCGCCGGCGGGGCCTCGCAGTACACTGCGGCCATGGGGGAGACCAACCAGCGCGCGGGCTTCACCTTCGGTCTGCCTCCGTCGCTCGGCGTCGCACCGGTGTGGGCACTCGCGCGCGAGTTCGCGGACGTGCTGTCCACCGCCGGGTTCACCACGGTGATCCCGTACAAGACGTACCAGGAGCTCCAGCTCGCGGTGCTCGCCGGCTCCGTCGACGCGGCGTGGGGGCCACCGCTGACCTGCGCGCGCATCGAGTCGGTCGGCGGCAGCGTCGCGTTCCGCGGCATCCGCGGCGGCGCCACGAGCTACCGCTCCGCGATCGTCAGTCGCATCCAGGACACGTTCGACATCGCGGCGCTCGGCGTCGGCGTGTTTCGCCCGCGCGTCGCGTGGGTCGACGAGTCCTCGGTCGGCGGCTTCCTGCTGCCGCGTGCGTACCTCCGCAAGCGCGGCATCGACGTCCAGATGGCGTTCCTGAACCAGCGCATGCTCGGCTCGTACTCGGCCTGCATCGACGCCCTCTTCGAGTTCGAGTCCGATCTCACGGCCGTGTTCGTCCGCCCGGGTGGCCTCGCCGAGACCTGGGGGCAGCGCGCGCCGCGCCTCAAGGTCCTCGCATTGACCGACGAGTCGCCCAACGACGGCGTCGTGATCAGCCCGAGCCTCGCGCCGGCGCGCGCGAAGCAGCTCGTCGCCGGCCTCCAGGCGCTGATGACGGCGGAGCGCTCGCGGCCGATCTTCACGTCGATGTTCGACGTCGAGGACTTCGACACGCCCCCGAAGGGCACGTACATCCCGCTGCTCTCGTTCCTGTAGCGCACGTCCGGCCCGGCCCCGGACTCGCCGCGGGCGGTGCGTTAGCTCAGCCGCTCGCGCACCCGCTCCTGCTTGAGCCGCAGCCGCTGCGCGAGCTCCTCCCGCC
>JALZOI010000770.1 GCA_030857245.1 Myxococcota bacterium | reverse complement strand
GCCTCCAGCCGACGAGCGGCGGCGGCGGCGGCGGCGGCGGTGGGCGGCCGAGCCGCCGCGCCGTCCACGCGATCAGGCGATCCCAGTCGACGAAGACCGCCGCGAGCGGCAGCCAGTGCAGGTTCCACAGGTCGACGACGAGGCCGAGCCCGATCACCTCGATCACGAAGCACGCGCCGGCCGCCGCGCGCACGACCGGGCGCCGCACGAACACGATCGCGAGCAGCGGTGCGAGCTGCGCGACCAGGTTCAGCACCGCGGCGGTGCGATAGCGCCAGACGTCGTCGACCAGCCAGTCCACGAGCGGCGGTCGCGCGAGGCCGGCGAGGTCGTACTTGACCAGGAGGTGGTGCCGCAGGTTGTCGGAGAACGCCCAGCGCAGCGTGAAGTCGGAGTGCACCAGCTTGTGGAACACGGCACCGACGAACATCAGCCCCACCGCGAGCTGGACGAGGCGCAGCGACCACTGATAGCTGCGCGCGAGCTCGACGCGCGGCAAGCCCCGCAGCCGGCGGATCAGCGCATCGAGCGACAGCGCATCGCCGGAGCGCGCGCCGAGGAGCGCGAGCTGCGCGAGGAACACGACGTTGTACTGGTGCGACCACGTGACGCTGCTCGAGAACGACAGCGATGCGATCGCCACGCCCGCGACGAAGCCGATCACGGTGGTGACCCGCGTCGCGATCCCGAGCAGCATGCCCGCGGTGCCCGCCCACGCGAGCACCCACAGCAGATCGACGAGCGCCGCCGGCGGTGGCGCACCGCCGCCGAGCATCCAGATCCCGACCGGCCGGTACAGCCCCGACGGCGCGACCAGGTGCGGGTGCGTCGCCAGCCGCGCCAGCGAGAGCAGCAGCGCGAGCGCGACCGCGATCCGCACGACGGCGAGGCCGTGACGCCCTCCGTCGGCAAACCAGTAACGCTGCCAGCGGCTCACGCCTGGCACCCTACCCCGAGCGTCGCCGCCGATCTCCTGGTCCCGTCGGCGTGGCGTTGCGCCACGGTGGTCCACGCCGGTGGCCATGGTAGACGTTGCCGGTGTCGAAGGATCGCGCGGCTCCGTTCTCGCGCAAGCATCGCAGGTACTGGCTCCCGGTCACCGGCGGCATGATCCTGATCGGCGCGATCAACGTCGGCATCGGGTTCCTGTCCTACGACGGCCCTGGCCCGACGCCCGAGAAGATCGAGCTCGTGATCCCGCGCTCGCAATACGCGCGCGATGCCGGCGTCAGCGACCCGCTCGACGCGCTCCCGGCCGATGGCGGCTCCGACGCCGCGCCCGTCGAGCTCCACGCGCCGCCGCCGCGGTGACGGCGCGGGTCAGTCGCTCCAGCTCAGCTCGAACGGCAGCCGCGCCTGCGGCACGCCGGGCGCCACCAGCACCGACGCCGGCACGCCACTCAGCGCCTCGCGCACGCCGGGCAGATCCGCGAGCGACATCGGCACCTCCGCCGAGATCCCGAAGAGCCGGCCGATCGTCCCGAACAGGCTCGCCGGCACGGCCGGCAGCTCGTAGAGCTGGACCCGGGTGTCGCGGCCGAGGCCCATCCGCCGCTTGGCCTCGTCGATCGCGTCGCCGAGCCCGCCGAATCGATCGACGAGCCGCTGCTGCTTCGCCATCGCGCCGCTCCACACGTGCCCGCGGCCGACCGCGTCGACCTCCTCCTTCTTCATGCCGCGGCCCTCGGCGACCGCGCCGACGAACCGCCCGTACATGTACCGGAGCTTGTCCATCAGCACGCCGCGCTCCTCCGCGGTGTACGGCCGGAACAGGCTCTCGACGTCGGCGCGCTTGCCGCGCTTGTACGTCTCGGTGGTGATGCCGAGCTTCGTCGCGAGCCCCGACAGATCGAACTTGCCGTAGAAGATGCCGATCGAGCCGGTGATCGTCATCGGCTTCGCGAAGATCAGGTCGCAGCCGGCCGCGATGAAGTAGCCGCCCGACGCCGCGAGGTCGCTCATCGAGCACAGGATCGGCTTCACGCCGCGGGTCGCGAACACCTCGCGCGAGACCAGCTCCGACGCCAGCGCGCTGCCGCCGGGCGAGTCGATGCGCAGGATGATCGCGCCGACCGCCGGGTTCGCGCGCGCGGCCGCGAGCGCCTGGACGAGCGTCTCGCCGCCCGCGAGGCGCTGGCCGAGGAACGGGATCGCCTTCGAGGCGCCGTCGGTGATGTCGCCGTCGACGTAGATGACCGCGATGCCTGGACGCTCCCAGCGATCCGGTCGATCGGGCGACGGCCGCGAGACCGGCAGCACGCGGCCGAGGTCGGCGATGACGAGCTGGCTGACCTTGTCGGGTGCGGCCACCGCGTCGACGAGCTTGGCGTCGCGCGCCAGATCGCCCGCCGAGAACGGGCCGGTATCGACGATCGCGCGGAGCTCCTCGGGCGTGAGCTTGCGCGACGCCGCGACCTGCGCGATCCACTGGTCCCACAGGCTGTCGAACAGCTCGTTGTTCATCTCCGTGGCGGTCGCCGTCGGGCCGCGCTCCGTGAACTGCTCGGGGGCGGTCTTGTACTCGGCGATCTTCTCGAACTGCGGCAGCACGCCGAGCTGATCGAACAGCCCGCGGAAGAACACCGTGGTGCCGGCCATGCCGACGAGCCGCACGCCGCCCGCGGGGTCGACGTAGATCTTGTGCGCCGCCGACGCGATGAAGTAGTCGCGGCCGGTGCCCGACACCATGTACGCGTAGACCTTCTTGCCGGCCGCGCGCACGGCGAGGACCTCGTCGCGGAGCTCCTGCAGCGTCGCCCAGCCGCCGCTGACGCCGTCGAACGTGATGACGAGCGCCTTGGCCGTCGGATCTCGCGCGATCGCGCGGAGCCGCGCGACGTACGACGTCAGCGAGCGCAGGCCGATCGCGCCCGACAGCTCCACGCGCTCGATGTGGTCCGACGGACCGAAGATCGACGGCGCGCCGATCGCCGAGGAGCGCACGACGAGCTGGCCGCCGAGCGCGTGGTTGCTCGCGGTGTCATCGCGCAGCCCGGTCGCGAGCGCGGTGACGCCGAGGCCGCCGAACGAGATCTCGAGGCCGACGGTGGCGCGCAGGTCGCGGCCCTCGTCCTCGAGCCTCCCGGTCGCGGTGTCGATGAAGGAGTGGACCTCACGGCTCTCGGCGGCGCCGTGGAAGGTCACGCCACGGGCGAGCCGCGCCGACAGCCGGACCCAGCCATCGGCGTCGAGGCGGGTCTCGCCGAGCCGACCGCCGAGCGCCGCCTCGAGCCGATCGGTCCCGAGCGGGCGGACCACGGTCTCGGCCTCGTAGCGACGCTGCACCGGCGCGCCGCCGATCGGTCGCTGCGCGAGGTCGCGGAGCGCCGCGCCGAACGCGACGTGCTTGCCCCAGCGCGCGGACAGGCCGAGGTCGAACGTGTCGACGCCGTCGAGGGGGCCTTCGGCGCGGAAGTGGTGCCACGCCACGCCGACGCCGGCGCGGCTGCCGAGCGCGGTCG
>JALZOI010000175.1 GCA_030857245.1 Myxococcota bacterium | reverse complement strand
CGCCCCAGGCGCACAGCAGATCGGTGGGCCGCCGGAACCGCGCGAACTGCGCGACGAGCTCGGCCGGCGTCACGCCCGCACGGAGCTGCGCCTCCGTGAGCTCGCTGTGCACGAGCGTGCTCGCGGCGATCGCGCCGGCGGGTCGCGCGATCATGTCGAACACCGCGCCATCGGCCGGGCGCACCGCGAGCCAGTGCACGAGCTCGGCGGCGGCGGTCCGGACGCCGGCCTGGTACGGCCACGCGTTCGCCTCGCCGACGACGCAGACCAGATCCTCCCAGCGCTCCGCGATCGCCGCGGGCAGGTTCGGGCGCACGACCCGCGGCGGCCGCGGTCGGCGGAGCCGCTGCGCCGGTGCGCTGGCCTCGCACGCGAGCTGCGCATCGATCATCGCCTCGAACGGCGCGAGCAGCGCGCGGAACACCTCGGGCGTGCCCTCGAGGACGCCGAGCACGTGCATCAGCGCCTCGATCGTCGAGCAGTACTCGGCGCGGGGCTCGCGGCGGATCCGGTAGCGTGACGGTTCGGGGGCGGTGAACGCGTAGCGCGGCAGCGCGCGCAGCACCGGGTTGTCGCGCACGACGGCGCGGGCCTGCGCCCACGTGCCGTCGACGACGACCAGCGTGACGGGACCGGCCGGCGGATCGACGAGGATGTCGCGCGCGTCAGGCCCGGGATAGAGCAGGATCGGCGGCCGCGCCGGATCCGCGAGCGCCCGGGCGAGCGGCGCGCTGTGGCTCCAGTCGACGCCGACGTGCAGCTCGGCGCGCGGCAGACACAGGCTCGCCATCCGCGCCGTCCCGATCGGCATGTCCCGCTCGCGCCGGTGCTGCAGGATCACGATCCGCGTCGTCGTCTCGAGCCGCGGCAGCAGCGCGCAGTAACACATCGTCGCCGGCTTGCGGCAGCGCAGGCAGCGCGCGCGCGGCGCGGCAGCGGGGGCGGGCCGATCAGGTCCGGAAGGCCGCGCTCGCGGCACGTCAGTTGATGATGTCGGTCAGGTTGAGCCCGCCCGGGTACCAGTAGCTCGTGTACTGGCCGTAGCCGTAGACCGTGATCCCGAACGCCTGATCGCCGGTGATGCTGTGGTTGCCGTCGTTGCCGGCGCCCGCGCTCAGCGGGTAGACGCGCACGAAGCCGTACCCGGTCGCCCCGATCGGCGTGAAGGCGAGGGGGGCTCCATCGAGCAGCACGTTCGCACCCATCGGCGCCGTGACGTCGACGTAGTTGCTCTCGTAGTTGGTCGGCGCGTGGAACAGGTAGCTGGTGCGGAACTGCTCGACCGGCACCGCGAGCGTCATCGCCGGATCGCCGGTGCCGCCACCCGCGTCCTGGCCCGACATGTACTGCGCGACGAGGACCTTCTGATCCGCCTCGATCAGGAAGCTCGCCGTCGAGCTGAGCTGGACGAAGCCGCCGGCGGCGGCGATCGTGGTGGGCGCGCCGGCCTGCGGCGGGTCGTAGGTCAGCGTCGTGTTCGGCTGGGTCGCGATGACCCGCACCGTCTGGATCTTGCCGCCGGGGATCGAGGTCACCGCCGGCGCGTTGATCATGTAGCGGCGGCCGAGCGCGTCGACCGAGAACATCGACTCCTCGAGGTGATCGCACGCGGAGACGCCATCCGGCACGTTCGCGCAGTAGTGGCCGCTGATCAGCTGCACCGGCTTGTCGGACGTCACGTGCGAGCCCGTGAGATCGCCCGTCCGCGTCGCGAGCTCGAGGACGTCGCCCGCGCCGAGCGTCACGACTTGCGGCACGCCGGTGGTGAACGCCGGCGCACCCTGCGCGGCGGCGGTGTCGGCCTTCGTCAGGATCGTGACCTTGGTGTCGGCGAACCGCGCGGTCACCGCGAACAGCCCGGGATTGACGCCCGCCGCGTGGGGCCACGACGCCGCGTAGTACTCGTTGCGCCACACGTTGGTCGGCAGCAGCAGCGAGGCGTCGTTGGTGAACGAGCTCTCCCCCGCGGTCGGCAGCAGGTACTCGAGGGGGTTGAACTGGTAGACCGTGACCGGCGCGGTCGAGCGCAGGTGGTAGGCGCCCTTCGCGACCTGCGCCGCGTCCTGCTGCACGCCACCCGAGCAGCTCGCCCACGATGGCCCGACGCACAGCTTGAGCTGTGGCTGCCAGGGCAGGGGCTGCACCTGGACGCTGTTCGGCGCGACCGTCGCGGTGATGGGCGTCGTCAGCGCGCCGCCCTCGATTGTGACGGTCGCCGGATCCGAGGTCGTGTTCGCGATCGCGACCGCGAAGTTGTAGTCCGCCGACACCATGTTGCCGGTCACCGTCGGGAAGTACTCGCAGCCGATGTAGCTGGTGCCGAGGTTCTGGGGCGCGCACGGCCCGGTGCACTGACCGCTGCCGGGATCGCAGGCCATGCCCTGCACCGGATCGCACGTCGTGTCGTCGTAGCCGGTGCCGGTGCTGTTGCACGCGTGCGACTCGTTGCCCGTGCAGGTGCCAGTGCCCGGCACGCAGATCACGCACCCGAGGTCGTCGGCGCACGCGGTCGGGCAGGTCTCGCCGTCGCGATAGCGGCCGTCGACGCAGGTCTGCACGGTCAGGCCGTCACACCGCAGCTCACCGTCGCTGCACGGCGCGTCGTCACCGCCCTGGCGAGACGTCGGCCCGCAGCCGAGCACCGAGAGCCAGCACACCACCGCGATCACGGGCGTCCTCATCGCGGCGAGCCTACGTGCTACGACCCCGGCATGTCGAGCGCCGATGCCGCCACCGCACCGTTCACCGCAGGCCCCGAGCACGAGCACCTCCGACGCTTCGTCGGACGCTGGACCGGGACCGTCGCTCTGTGGCTCGATCCCAGCGCGCCGCCCGAGGAGACCACCGCGACCGCGCAGGTCGACGCGCTCCTCGGCGGGCGCTTCGTGCGCGTCGAGTACGCCGGCGTCGCGATGGGGACGCCGAACGCCGGCCAGTACCTGCTGGCCTACGAGCGCGACGAGCACCGCTACACCGCCGCGTGGATCGACAGCTTCCACACCGGCACCGCGATGATGATCTCGACCGCACCCGGGCTCGTCGAGGACGAGCTCTCCGTCCTGGGTAGCTACGTGGCCGGCGACCAGCGCTGGGGCTGGCGTACCAGCTTCCGCGCGACCGCCGATGCGCTCGTGATCGCGACGTTCAACATCACGCCCGACGGTGCCGCCGCCCGCGCCTTCGAGATGCGCTTCACCCGCGCGTAGCGGGAACCGGGCACCGGCGCGATCACTGGAAGATGTAGATCGCGCCCGACTCCAGGGCGCCGTTATCGGCCTGGTTGCCATCGACGCCTCCCGCCGCGCTGTCCTCGAGCGCCGCGCCGATCGCCAGGGTCGATCCGTTGGCCGACAGCGCGCCGTTATCACCGAAGCGATCCGAGCGCTCCGTGTTGGACGCCTTGATGTACGCGAGCTGGGCCCACGTCGTACCGGTCCGCCGGTAGAGGTAGACCGCGCCGGCCTCGGACGCGTTGTTATCGGTCTCGTCGCCGTTGAGCCCGACGACCGCGCTGTCCTCCATCATGGCGCCGACCGCCAGCGTCGACCCGTCGCCGCTCAGCCCGACGAAGCTGTACGCGAAGAAGTCGGCCTCGGCGGTGTTCGACGCCTTGACGTACGCCTGCTGGCTCCACGTCGCGCCGCCGCGCGTGAACACGTAGACCGCGCCGGCCCGCGAGGCGGTGTCGTCGGCCTGGTTGCCGTCGATGCCGGTGGCGATGCTGCTCTCGCCGTACGCGCCGACCGCGAGGGTCGTGCCGTCCGCCGAGAGCGTGACGGTGCAGCCGAACAGATCGCCCGAGCCGGTGTTGGAGGCCTTGACGTAGGAGTGGTGCGTCCACGTGGTGCCGACGCGCGTCAGCACGTAGACCGCGCCCGAGACCGGCTGGCCCTCGTTGGGCGTGCCGCCGACGCCGGTCGCGCCTCCGGACTCGAAGTAGGCACCGACCGCGATCGTCGAGCCATCGCCCGAGAGCGTCACCGCGCCGCCGTACTGATCGTTGCCGCCGGGGTTGAGCGCCTTGAGGTACGCCTGCTGGTTCCACGTGGTGCCGGTGCGCACGAACACGTAGGCGGCGCCGGCATCGGTCATCGTGTTGTCGGCCTGGTTGCCGAAGCCCTGGCTGTCCTCGCGGTTCGCACCGACCGCCAGCGTCGCGCCGTCGCTCGAGAGTGCGACGCTGACGCCGAACGCGTCCGCCGCGCCGGTGTTGGACGCCTTCACGTAGGCCTGCTGGGACCACGTGGTGCCGGCGCGCGTGAACACGTAGACGGCGCCGGAGCCGGCGGCCGCGTTGTCGGCCTGGTTGCCGTTGAGGCCGACGGCGGCGCTGTCCTCGCCGGGCGCGCTGACCGCGAGCGTCGCACCGTCGGCGGAGAGCGCGATGGCGGAGCCGAAGTTGTCCTGCACGCCAGGGTTGGACGCCTTGACGTAGGCCTGCTGCGTCCAGGTGGTGCCGGAGCGCGTGAAGACGAACACCGCGCCGGCGCCGGCGACGCTGGTGTCGGTCTGATCGCCGTTGACGCCGCTGGCGCCACCCGCCTCGAACGCCGCGCCCACCGCCAGCGTCGACCCGTCCGCCGACAGCGCGACGGCGCGGCCGAGGAGGTGATTGGTGCTCGGGTTGGCCGCCTTGAGGTAGGCCCGCTGCGCGAGCGCGCCGAGCCCGGCATCGCCTGGGGCGTCGATGCCCACCGCGTCACCGTTGATCCCGCCATCGCCCTTGACGAAGTTCTCGTCGGGAATCCGGCAGGCCGCGAGCATGATCATGAACCAGAGAGCGCGCATCTAGAACCTCCCGAGGACGGCGACGCCGGACTCGCCCGGCGCCAGGGTGGGGACGATCGCGAGCTCACGCGTCGCCGACTCCGGCGCGCCGGTGAACCACAGCACGCCGGCGGCGATCACCGCCACGGCGCCGACGCCGAACGCGATGTTCGCGCCGAGCGCGCGGCTCTGACCGCTGTCGATCAGCGCGTTCGCCCGGTCGGCATCGGCACACGGCGCCGGCGCGGCCGGGCACAGCGCGCGAGCATCGGCCTGCTTCGCCTTCGCCTGGGACCCGAGCAGGATCCCGGCCGTCACGGCGAGCACACCGCCACCGGCGCTCGCGACGGCGAGCTTGCGGCGCGTGGTCCACATGCTGGCGCCGCCGGCGGGCTGGTCGTCCACCTCCTCGTCCTCCTCGGCGGCTGCGGTCGGCACCGGCGGCACCTGGAGCTTCGCGCTCGGCGTCAGCGCCGGCACGTCGACGGTGACCTTGCCGGCCTCCATCGCGACCGTGACGGCGGCCTTCCACTCCTCGTGACCGGGCGCGCGGCCGCTGATGACGTAGCTGCCACCGTCGATGGGGAGCGCGCGGTTCCACAGCATCGCGTCCAGCGGCTTGCCGTCGCGCAGGATCGTCAGCCCCTCGACCCGGCTCGCCGGCGGCACCGTGAGCGTGAGGTACGACAGCTTGGGCTCGAGCTCCTTCACCTTGGCACTCGCGATCGCGCGCTTCTTCGGATCCTTGACGCGGGTCAGCGCATCCTTGTAGGCCGACCACGCCGACGCGAGCTGGCGATTCTTCTCGCGGCACTCGCCGAGTCGGATCAGCGTCCCGGCGCGCGCCTCGACGCGGTTCGAGGCATCGAACGCATCGCACGCCGCGTCCGTCTTGCCGGTCCGCATCAGCTCGTCACCCTCCGTGAACAGCGCCTCGGCTTCGGCGCTCTGCGCATGCACCGGGCCTGCGCCGAGCAGCAGGCAGAGCACGCTAGTCGCCGCGATCGATCGCCGTGGAGCCCGTTCCAGTCTGTTTCCCATCGTTGGTTCCCCTCCTTGATTTCGAGTGCTTCGGCTTGCGCGGGCCCGGTCGCTCGACCGTGACGGGCACGCCGCCATCCACCGTGACGGTCGGGGCGGCTTCGATGCTCGCGTCGGCCGCCACGGCAGCGACGTCGGCATCGACGCCGGCATCACGCGCGGCGGTCGCCGTCGTGGGGTCGGGCGTGGCGACCGCCTTCATCTCGATGGCGCTGCCGCCCGCGGATTCGAGGTGCTCCGCCGGTACCGGCGGGGTGCTCCCGCGGGTCGCCGCGATCACGATGCCGATGATCGCGGCGGTGGCGACGGCGACCCCCGCGATGACGAGGCCGCGCGATCGAGGGGCGGGCGCGGACGGCTGCCCGGCGGCGCCGGTGAGGGTCGTCGGGGCCGACATCACGACGGTGCCGGGCGGCATCATCCCGGATGGCCCTGAGGGCCGCGCGTACCTGCTCGAAGGCGTGCCGCCGGCCGAGACGTACGCGGCGAAGTCGCCGGCGGCGGTGCCGGACATCGAGTGATACAGCAGCTGCTCGGCGTGCCCGATCGTCTCGACCAGCTCCATCATCGAGCCGAAGCGATCGTTCGGCGACTTCGCGAGGCTGCGTTGCAGGATCTGATCGATCACGGGAGGCAAGCCGTGCACCCGTGACGACGCGAGCGGTGGCGGCTCGCGCAGGTGCGCGGCGATCAGGTCGCCGGAGCCTTCGCCATGGAACGGCGGCGCACCGGTCAGCATCGTCATCATCACGCAGGCGACCGAGTAGATGTCGGAGCGGTGATCGATCTCCCCGGCGCCGCGGCACTGCTCGGGCGACATGTACACGGGCGTCCCCATCACCATGCCGGTGCGGGTCTTCATCATGCCGGGCTCTTCCGCCGAGAGCTTCGCGATCCCGAAGTCGAGGATCTTCGCGCGCTCACCACCGGTCACCGCCGGATCGCCGACGATGAAGATGTTCTCGGGCTTGAGGTCGCGATGGACGATGCCCTTCGCGTGCGCGGCCTGCAGCGACGTGCAGATCTGCCGCATCAGGCGCAGGCAGTCGAACGGCGAGAACCGGCCGATCCGCAGGAGCCGCGCGTCCATCGACTCGCCCTCGAGCAGCTCGAGCACGATGAACGCACTGCCGTCGGTGTGGAAGCCGAAGTCGAAGATCTGGACGATGCCCGGGTCGGCGATCTGGGTCACCGCGCGGGCCTCGTTGAAGAAGCGCTGGACGATCTCGCGGTTCGCCGAGAGCTCGGGCAGCAGCACCTTGATCGCCGCGCGTCGGCCCAGCAACGCGTGCTCGGCGACGTAGACGACGCCCATGCCGCCCTCACCCAGCTTGCGCAGCACCCGGTACGCCCCGACCGTGGCCCCTTCCGTGATCACGGGCCAGGCTAACACGGCGGCGGGCAGCACCGGAAAACCCGTTCGCTGAGCCACGGTCACGACCCGGTGCCACGGCCGGTGCCCGGGGCGCCGACCCGGCCCGCGCGCCCGGGCCGCGGACGTGATTTGCTCGCCACCATGTCGACCCTGACCAGCTCTCCCGCCTGGACCGCCCTGACCACGCACCAGCAGACGATGGCCACCGTCGCGATGCGCGAGCTGTTCGCGCAGGATCCGGCGCGCTTCGACCGGATGTCGCGCGAGGTCTGCGGGCTGTTCGTCGACTTCTCCAAGCACCGCACGACCGACGAGACCTTGCGGTTGTTGCTCGCGCTCGCGCGGCAGCAGGACGTCGAGGGCTGGCGCGACCGGATGTTCGCCGGCGACAAGGCGGTCAACGGGACCGAGCACCGGGCGGTCCTCCACGTCGCGCTCCGCAACCGCAGCCAGCGGCCGATCCTCGTCGATGACATCGACGTCACGCCCGCGGTGCAGGCGGTGCTCGCGCAGATGCGCGGGTTCACGGACCGGATCCGCAGCGGCGCGTGGACGGGCCACACCGGCAAGTCGATCACCGACATCGTGAACCTCGGCATCGGCGGCTCCGATCTCGGCCCGGTGATGGTGACCGAGGCGCTGCGGCCGTACTGGCAGCCCGGCCTCGCGGTCCACTTCGTGTCGAACGTCGACGGCACGCACCTCGCCGAGACGGTCAAGCGGCTCGATCCCGAGCGCACGCTGTTCATCGTCGCGAGCAAGACCTTCACGACGCAGGAGACGCTGACGAACGCCACCAGCGCGCGCGCGTGGTTGCTCGAGCGGCTCGGCGCTGGACCCGAGGCGGTCGCCACGCACTTCGTCGCCCTGTCGACGAACGCCCAGGCGGTCACCGCGTTCGGGATCGATCCCGCGAACATGTTCGAGTTCTGGGACTGGGTCGGCGGCCGCTACTCGCTGTGGAGTGCGATCGGCCTGCCGATCGCGACCGTGATCGGGATGGACGCATTCGAGGAGCTGCTCGCGGGCGCGCACGCGATGGACGAGCACTTCCGGACCGCGCCGCTCGCCGACAACGTGCCGGTGCTCCTCGCGATGCTCGGCGTCTGGTACAGCAACTTCTTCGGCGCGGAGAGCCACGCGATCCTGCCGTACGACCAGTACCTCCACCGGTTCGCGGCGTATCTGCAGCAGGGCGACATGGAGTCCAACGGCAAGAGCGTCGCGCGCGATGGCCGGCGGATCACCGACTACACCACGGGCCCCGTGATCTGGGGCGAGCCCGGCACCAACGGCCAGCACGCGTTCTATCAGCTGCTCCACCAGGGCACGCGCCTGATCCCGTGCGACTTCATCGCGCCCGTCGAGAGCCACAACCCGATCGACGCGCACCACGCGATCCTGCTCGCCAACTTCTTCGCGCAGCCGGAGGCGCTGATGCGCGGCAAGACCACCGAGGAGGCACGCGCCGAGCTCGTCGCCGCGCAGGTCCCGGCGGATCGGCTCGACGCACTCGCCCAGCACAAGACGTTCACCGGCAACCGCCCGACCACGTCGATCTTGATGCAGCGGCTCACGCCGTCGACGCTCGGCGCGTTGCTCGCGCTGTACGAGCACAAGATCTTCGTGCAGGGGATCGTGTGGAACGTCTACAGCTTCGATCAGTGGGGCGTCGAGCTCGGCAAGCAGCTCGCCTCGAAGATCCTGCCCGAGCTCGCTGGTGCGGCCGAGGTGGGCTCGCACGACGCCTCCACCACCGGGCTGATCAACCACTACAAGGCGCGCCGCCCTCGCTGATCGGCGGCGCCGGCGCGAGTCAGAGAGCGGGAGAGATTTGCCGCCAAGAGCGCCAAGCCCGCCAAGGAAGGGGTGAAGGACGGGGGCCGGTTGCACCCGCACCCTCCGATCTTCTCTACGAATCCTTGGCGTCCCTTGGCGGCCAATCTCTCCGCCTCAGCCGCGCGGGGGCGGGGCGACTTGCGACTGCAGCTGGCGCGTGACGACGTCATCACCCTTGGTGCGCCGCCGCTTCACCGACAGGGTCCGGAACAGGACGCGGATCCCGGCCGGGCGGGGGATCCGCTGTACCGCTCCCTTCAGGCGATCGAGCAGGGCACGCTCTGCGCAGGTCATCTCTTTCTTTTTGTAGAACGGCTGCTGCGCGCCCCGGGGTACGGGTGGGTGTCCCGCGGCCAGACCGGGTGCGTCGCCGGGGCGCCGGCCGTGCGCTCGAGAGCTTCGCAGGTCGGGCGGAGAGCTACGTCGCGCGCACGTGGACGAGCGTGTACTTGCCGTCCGGGAACTCGACCTCGATCCGCTGTGCGTGGCACGAGATCACGCGGCCGCGCCCGAACTTCGGATGCTCGAGCACGTCGCCGACCGCGAAGGTCTGGCTCGCCGCGTAGGGCCGGACCGCGACCTCGGGCGCGCGCCACGCGATCCGGGCGAGCTCGCCAAGGCTCGCGAGCAGCGACTCGGCGAACGCGACCGGCACCTTCGGGACGCGCGCATCGCAGACGCGGAGGACCGCGACGTCGCGCGGGGTCAGCCGTTGCGTGACGGGCTGGTCGAGGCGCGCTGCGGCCTCGGCATCGGCGCGCGCGAGCACCTCCTTGCCGCGATCGATCGCGGCGCGGGCCGCGCGCGCGAACACGGCGGTGCGCGCGTCGGTCAGCACCCGCTGCACGGCCTGCGACGCGTCGATCGGCACCTTCGGTTGCTTGATCATGCGGAGCCCGCGGTCATCGAGCTGCGCCACGACCTTGTCGAACGTGCCGAGGTACTGCGGCTCGCACGCCGCGCGCGCGGTGGCGAGGATGGCGTCGCGCAGCTGCGGGACGGCGAGCGCGCCGTCGACCACGCTGGCGAGCGCCGCGGCGACCTCGCTGCGGACCGTGTGGTCGAGCGTGATCGTCCGGTCCGGGTCGTCGACGAGCGTCAGCCCGAGCGCCGCGACCAGGCAGTCGGTGAGCTGCTTCGGCTTCGCGTTGCGCGGTCCGCCTCCGTCGAGATCGCTCGCGTCGAGCTGCGCGACGAGCGCCGCGCACAGCTTCGGCTGGTCGGCGAGCGTCGTCCGGTCGTCGAGGTCGACCGCCGGATAGACCGTGGCGAGCTCGACGAGGACCCGATCGAGGCCGGCGTGCATGCAGAGATCGAAGAACCCGGCGAGCAGGTCCCGCGCGAGGACCTCGGTGGCGGTCTTCGGCTTGCGGCTATCGAGCAGGCGCACCGCGAGCTCGTGGAGCAAGCGGACGTGGGTACGAGGGAATTCGAGCGCGGGCATCGGGCGCAGCATACGCGCGGAGTGCGGGCGCACCACCACCGGTCGTGACCGATCGCGCGCGAGCTCTTCGCAAGCACCAGCGTGCTCGCGAGGGCCGCGGTGCTGACGCGCCCGCCCGTCGCCGACGGCGCGATCGGGGGCGTCGTCGCCGGGAATGGGTGGGTGTCCCCCAGATCGGTACCGGCTCGTCGGCGGGATCGGATCAAGGCGACCGCGCAGTTACGTCGCGCACCGTGGCCGGTTCATCGCTTGCAGCGCTCGCGATCGTGACCTCGGCAGACCCCGCGTTGACGCCGAGCCTGAGGCCGCAGCTCGGGTCGGCGACGCGAGCGATCCTCCGCGCGGCCGCCACCGGGCTGGCCACGCTGCTGCTGTTCGCGGGTGCGGGCGCGATGCGGATCGAGGACGGCCAGCGCCTGCTCGAGGCCGGCCGCCCGGCCCCGGTCGCCCTCGCGGTGCCGCCCACGCCGACCCTCGCACCGGAGCCCCTCTCTCCCTACCCGACGGTCGGCTATCGCAACGGCCGACCGCGCACGTTCCAGGTGGTCCGGCTCGGCGCCTCGACGGTCGCGCTCCAGACCGCGCAGGCGTTCCTGGCGATGCGGGATGCCGCCGCCAGCCACGGCATCGTGCTCTCGATCGAGAGCGGGTTCCGCACGGTCGCCGAGCAGCAGGCCCTCTACCGCGCGTGGCGACGCGGTCGCGGCAACCGGGCCGCCCGCCCGGGACACTCGAATCACCAGAGCGGGCGCGCGCTCGACATCTCGGTGCGCAAGCCGGAGATCGCCGCCTGGCTGGCCTCCAACGCCAGCCGGTTCGGGTTCCAGCGCACCGTCGCGGACGAGCCCTGGCACTGGGAGTACATGAACGCGCCCCGTGCCCGTGGCCAGCGTCCGGTCCGCGTCGCCGCCTCGAAGCAGGTCAAGCGGCCGGTGCGGGCGGCCGTGGCGGCGAAGTCGCCCAAGGCGAGCAACGTCCGAGC
>JALZOI010000769.1 GCA_030857245.1 Myxococcota bacterium | reverse complement strand
GCGCGGTTCCTGGCGGCGGCGGCGGCGTGCGTTTCCGGCGGCGGCGGCGACGTGCGGTTCCCGGCGTCGGCGGGCGCGCGCGTCTGTCTACCCGGCGCACAGCGCGGTGTCAGCGAGCGAGCTGGCTCGCGCGATAGTCGCCGGACTTCGTCCGGGTCAGCACGATGGCGAAGGACTCCTTCGCGGTGCGCACCTGCAGCACGACATTGCCCTCGGGCAGCGCGCCGTTGCCGCTCGCGTACTCGGTCGAGGACAGCAGCTTCCAGTCCTTCATCGGGCCGGACTCGACGACGAGCCCGCTGTACATGTCCTTGAGATCGGCGGTGGTCTGCGCCGCGATCTTGCCGCCCGCGTAGAACGGCACGATCGAGTACTTCACCAGCTTGTCGACCTGCGCGGTCGCGAACGCCGAGACCCAGAGGTTCGCGGCATGGAGCGCCTGCTTGTCGCTCACCGACGTGGCGGGGTTGACCGGCTGCTTCGCGCGACCGTCGTCCGGCGTCACCGGCTTGTCGTTCGAGGCGCCGGCGACACGCTGCTTGCCGGGCAGCTTCGCCGTGTTGCGCACCATCTCGCCGTCATCGAGCGTGCTGCCACCGCCGTCATCGGGGACCTCGGTGAGGATGTACGGCTCGACGTTGAACGTGCCGCACTGCCGCCAGTTCCGGTAGAAGGCCCAGCGCAGGTAGATCTTGCCGTTGACCGAGCGGATCGCCTCGGGCGTCTGCTCGTACGGCGCCGCCGACAGCACGGTATCGACCGCCGCGACGTCGAACTCGGTCTTGCCGGAGGTCTTCGCGATCGTGACCTTGTGAACCGAGCCGTCCTCGTTGACCGCGAGCTCGAGGTTGACCCAGAGATCGGGATTGTTGAGCGGGTAGTCCGCGCCCTTGTCATCGAGAGCCTCGAGGAAGCCGAAGCCCCACAGCTCGTGGATGCGGCGGTGCATGCGCGCGATGTAGAGCGCGAACGGATGCGCGCGGGTCTTGAGCGCGGTCTGGTTGCCCGGGCGGATGTCGGGGACGAAGTTCTCGAGCGAGCTCTTGACGGCGTCGAGCTTGCGCTCCCAGCGGCCCTTCTTGCTCGTCATCTTGCGCGCGGCGACCTGGCGCTCCTCGTCGACCTTCTCCTTGCCGACGATGCGCTCGTAGTCGTTGAACGACAGCGGCGTGTTGATGCCCGGCGTGCCCTTCTTGCCAGCCTTCTTGCCACTGCCCTGCTCGGCGAGCG
Organism: Myxococcota bacterium; assembly: GCA_030857245.1. Taxonomy (GTDB): domain Bacteria; phylum Myxococcota_A; class Polyangia; order Haliangiales; family Haliangiaceae; genus JABFXX01. Next base: position 2,240 of record JALZOI010000769.1, on the reverse strand, counting down.
AGCCGCGGCCCTCGATGCCGCGCATCGCGAGCACGCCGGGATCCTTGGTCTCGCCAGTACCTTCCTCGCCATCGGTGCCGCCCTCACCCTTGATGACGCCCTCGGCGGTCTGCTCCGTCCCCGAGCGATCGGTCTCCTTGAGCCGCTCGTCGGTGGTCGCCTTGGTCTCCTCGAGCTGGCGGATCTGCTCGTCCGGGCCACCGATCTCGGTGCTCGTGCGATCGTCGCTCTCCTTCGACGCGACCTGCTTGCCCTCGGATTCCTTCTCGAGGTTGGTCTCCTTCGCGCGCGTCTCCTCCGCGACGTCGCGGTTCTTGTCGGACAGCTGCTTGGCGTCGTCGGGTGCCTTGTCGACGACGTTCTTCTCGTCTTTGACCTCCACCATCGTCATGTTCGGCGGCGGGGGCGGCGGTGGCTGCTGCTTCTTCTCCTCGGGGGGCGGCGGCGGGGGCGGCGGCACGACCGGCGGCGGTAGCGGTGGGGGCGTCTTCGGCGGCGGGGCGATCGCGACCTCGAGTGGCTTGTCGAGCTGCTCGGCATCGATCGGCGCCACCGGCTTCGGCGACAGCGGCTTCACGAGGTCCTCGAGCTTCTGGTCCTGGAACGCGACGTCGATCTCCTTCGGGATCAGCCCGAACTCCGCGGCGACGTCGGTGTCAGCGGTCACCGTGATCGCGCAGTCGAGCACGTCACCGGCGGCGGCCGCCTCCAGGACATCGGCGCCGTTGCACTTCGCGAGCGGATCTCCGAGGTACTTGACGAGCTCGGCAGGCGGCCGCATCGGCAGCTGCGTGTAGCCGCCGAAGGTCGCGTCATCGCCAAGCAGCGCCGTGAGCCGGACCTGCGTGCCGACCGGCAGCTCCACGCTGCAGCGCTCCGTGCTGCAGCGGAGCAGCGGCGCCGCATCGCCGACGCGCGTGACGAGGATCTGACCCTCGCCGGCGCCGGCCAGCCGGATCGTCAGGTTCGGCTGCGGGATCGGCCGGGTCACTTCCCAGGCAATGAATGCAGCCGCCTGCGCGGTCAGCGAGACCGTGACGGCGGGCAGCAGCAGCCATCGACTGCGATATGAGCGCGTTCGGGCCACCGCGTTATCGAGTTTGACATACCAAACGTCGATTGGTTGTCCCCAAATGCCCAGCTATATTGCGGTCTAACGCGGCGTTCACGCGTCAGCTGCGACGCTTTGACCCGGCGCGGCCTGCCGCTGCGCGACCCGCGGTGACACGGTCGCCCGGCGACCGCCTAATGGGCTCGCTACAGCTTGCGGTAGATGCCGACCACGATCCCGATGATATCCACGGACTTGAAGTCCGACTTGAGGACAATGATCGGGTCCATGTTCGAGTTCGCCGGCTGGAACCGGATGCGATCGCCCTCGGGGTAGTACCGCTTGACCGTGGCCTCGCCCTCGATCATGGCGACCACGATCTCGCCGGACTTCGCGACGGCCGTCTTCTTCACGAAGACGTAGTCCCCGTCGAAGATGCCGTCGTCGATCATCGATTCACCGACGATGCGGAGCCCGAAAACCTCGCGGTGCCCGCCGATCAGCATGCGATCGACGCGCACGGTGTCGGTCGCCTGCTCGATCGCGAGGATCGGCTGCCCGGCGGCGACCCGGCCGAGGATCGGGATGCAGGCCATGTCGTCGTCGGTGGCGTCCGGATTGATGACCTGGACGTTGCCGGTGTGCATCGGCGTGCGGCGCAGCGGCACGACCTCGCCGCTGCCGTCGGGCAGCACCGGGCGCATCGCGCGCGACTTGAGGTCCTCGCGGCGGAGGTGGCCCTTCTTCTCGAGCGCTTTCAGGTGGTCGTTGACCCCGTTGGTCGATCGGATGCTGAAGTGCTCGCCGATCTCGCGCAGCGTGGGCGGGAAGCCACGCTCCACGATGGAGGCCGAGATGAAGTCGAGGATGTCGCGCTGCCGCTGGGTGAGTGCGTCGGCCATGTCCACCGTTCCGTTTCGAGCGCCTACGAGATCTGCTACTGAACGGACTCACCGTACTGAACGCATCATCACCCTGTCAATTTTTCTAGGACAGATTCCCATGAAACGGAGCGAGGTACCCTCGTCGTCGTGAGCTGGCTGCACGTCATCGCGTTCGGCGTCGCGGGGATCGCCTCGATGCGCAGCGCGTTCGAGCGCGGCGACGTCGACGAGGCCGCGCGGCAAGGCGTGCTCGCCGGACCCGCGGTCGTCGAGGCCGCGCTCGCGGCACCGGACCGACCCGCGCG
>JALZOI010000174.1 GCA_030857245.1 Myxococcota bacterium | reverse complement strand
CCGCTCGGACGCCGCATGCTGCGGTTCCCCGTGCACCCGCGGCTCGGCCGCATCGTGTGCGAGGCCGAGACCCGCGGCGTGTCGCAGGAGGCCGCGGTGATCGCGGCGCTGCTCGGTGCCCGCGAGCTCCGCCTCGAGCGCCGCGGGCCGCAGGGCGCGGCCAAGATCTCGGCGCCCTCGGATCTGATCGAGGATCTCGACGCCCTGCTCGATGCGCGTCGCCACAACCTGCGCGCGGATCGGCTGCGCCGCGACGGCCTCGACATCGCGACCGCGCACACCGTCGACAAGACGGCGAAGCAGCTCGAGCGGATCGCGCGCGACGAGCGAGCCGCGCCACCCGACGACGAGGGCGTGGATCGCGAGCTCCAGATCTCGATCCTCAGCGGCTTCCCGGATCGCGTCGGCAAGCGCCGCGCACCGCGGTCCTCCGACGTGGTGTTCGCCGGCGGCGGCAGCGGCACGCTCGCCGCGAGCTCGGCAGTGATCGAAGCCGAGCTGATGGTCGCGGTCGACGTCGCGGAGACCGGCGCGCGCGGCCAGGCCACGCGGGTCCAGATCCGCCGCGCGAGCGCGATCGAGGCCTCGTGGCTGCTCGACCTCTACCTCGATCGCATCGAGGAGAAGGACGAGCTCGTGTGGAACGCGCAGAAGGAGCGGGTCGAGCGCGTCGTGCAGCTGACCTACGATGGCCTGCCGATCGACGAGCAGCGCGATGTCGAGGGTGCCCGGCGCGCCGGCGCCCGCGCCGCCGAGGTGCTCGCGAAGCAGGCGATCGCCGCGGGCATCGAGAAGTTCGTCGATCGCGACGACCTCGCCGCGTGGCGGGCGCGCGTCACGCTGGTCGCCAAGCTCGCGCCGCACACCGGCATCGTCGCGCCGACCGACGAGGCGCTGGCCGCCGTGATCGGGCATGCGGCCGCCGGCGCGATCTCGTTCGCCGAGCTGCGCCAGACCCGGTTGCTCGACCTCCTCGACGCCGGGCTCGGCGAGCACAGGGCGCTGGTCGATCGGCTCGCGCCCCGCCACCTCACCCTGCCCCGGCGCGGCCGGGTCACGATCCACTACGAGATCGATCAGCCGCCATGGATCGCGTCACGCATGCAGGACTTCTTCGGCCTCGCGCGCGCCCCCGCCGTGGGCGATGGCCGGGTCCCGCTCGTGCTCCACCTGCTGGCGCCGAACCAGCGCCCCGTGCAGGTCACGCAGGATCTCCCGGGCTTCTGGGTCAGGCACTACCCGGCGCTCCGCAAGCAGCTCATGCGCCGCTATCCGAAGCACGCGTGGCCCGAGGACCCGAGCCGCTTCATCGAGGCCGACACGTGAGCGAGGCCGCCGACTTCATGGCGCAGATCGTCGCGTCTCCCGACGACGATCGCCCGCGCATGGTGTTCGCCGACTGGCTGATGCAGTACGGCGATCCCCGCGGCGAGCTGATCGCCGTGCAGTGCGCGCTCGCCCGCCACGCGACGACGAACGAGGACGTCGGAGCGCTGGCGCCCCTCGAACAGCGCGAGCGCGCGCTCCTCAAGGCCTACGGCAAGGCGTGGACGGTCGACGTCGACACCCGCCTCAAGTACTGGGGCGAGTTCGGGTTCCGCCGCGGCTTCATCGAGAGCCTGACGTTCAACGGCGGGTTCGCCGAGACCGGCGAGCGGGTCCGCGAGGCCGCGCCGCTGCTGCGCTCGCTGTCGATGCTCGAGCTCGGCGAGCTCCCCGCGTCGCCGGCGCTGGCCGGCATCGAGGAGCTCATGATCCGCAGCGAGCACCTCGAGATCCGCGAGCTCGACGCCCTCGCCGCCTCGCCGCACACCCGCAGCCTGCGCCGGCTCGGCTTCGTCTACGGCAACCCGTCGCAGCGCGAGGTGTTCGCGCTCGCCGCGCTGCCGCTCCCCCTCGACGAGCTCGCGATGGGCTTCTACGGCGAGCCGTTCTACGGGCGGCTCATGCTCGAGCAGCTCGCGAAGAATCCCGCGCGCGCCAGCCTGCGCGCGCTGCGGATCCGCTGGCTGCGCCGCCTCGCGTTCCTCCGCGAGCTCGGGCTCGCGCTGCCCTCGCTCGAGACCCTGCAGCTCGAGAACGCCGACCTCGCCGCCGAGGACGTGCTCGCGATCGCGAAGGCGTTCCCGCTCGTCACGCTCGATCTCTCCGACAACGAGCAGCGGGTCGCCCCGCTCGATCTCGCCGAGCTGCTCGCGTGGTCACCGCGACTGCGCCGGCTGCGGCTCGCCAAGCTCGGCCTCACCGACGCGCACGTGATCGCGCTCGCGGAGTCTCCGGAGGCCGCGCGCCTGGTCCACCTCGATCTCTCCGCGAACCAGCTCGGCGACGCGGCCGCCCTCGCGATCGCATCCAGCGAGCACCTCGGGACGCTCCGCCGCCTGTCGCTCGCCGCGAACACGTTCGGCGCCGACGCGCGCGAGGCGCTGCTGCGCTCCCCGCATCTCGCCCATGCGCTCGTCGAGCTCTAGGAGCCGCCGCGTGCCGAGCTACCGCAGGTAGCGCTGCACGATGGCTCGCAGGTTCGCCGGTTCGAACGGCTTCTCGAGGTGCTCCTTCGGGTCCTCGGACAGGAACCGTCGCGCTTCCGCCGAGAAGGCGCCGCCCGTCAGGAAGATCATCCGATCCGCCTGCTCCGGCGCGACCAGCGAGAGCTCGTGGTGGAGCTGCATGCCGGTCATGTCCGGCATCATGAGGTCGCAGAGGATCAGGTCGAACCGCTCGCCGGCGCTGCACAGCGCCAGGGCCTCCCGGGCGATCACGATCGGCACGACGTCGTGCTGCTTCGAGAGCACGCGCACGACGCCTCGGAGGACCAGCACCTCGTCGTCGATCACCATGATCCGGCCACGGCGACCCGCGGCCGGATCGACCGTGACGACCTTGGGCGCCGGACGCGCCTCCGTGCTCGCGACCGGGATCGTGATCCGGAACGTGCTCCCCTTGCCGAGCTCGCTCGCGACCGTCAGGGTGCCGCGCAGATCGGTGACGAGTCGCTGGCAGATCGCGAGCCCCAACCCCGTTCCGATCCCGACCGCCTTGGTCGTGAAGAACGCGTCGAAGATGTGGGTCATGATCTCGGGCGCGATGCCGGGCCCCGTGTCCGAGACCTCCACGACCACGAACTCGCCTTCGAGGCGGGTCGTCACGCGGATCTCGTTGTCTTGCGCACGCCCTTCGGGCAGTGCCTGGGCCGCGTTGACCAGCAGGTTGAGGAACACCTGACCGAGGCGGGCTTCGTTCGCATGGACCCCGGGCGTGGGTCCGTACACCTTGACCAGCCGGGCACGATGCCGGATCTCGTTCCAGGCCATCCGCAGCGACGACTCCATGATCGCCTTGACGTCGACCGGCCCCTTCGGCTCCTCGGTCGGTGAGCGGGAGAACAACTTCAGATCGCGAACGATGAAGCGCACCCGGTGAGCCGCCTCGCGGGCATCCTCGAGCGGTTCCGTGATGTCGGCCTTGAACGTCGGCGCGCCGGGCAACGCGCCGACGGTGTCCGCGATGAACTCGAGGTTCGCGATCACCGCCGCGAGGGGGTTGTTGATCTCGTGGGCGACGCCCGCCGCGAGCGTCCCGACCGTCGCCATGCGGTCGCTGACGAGCAGCTGCGACTGGAGGAGCCGCCGCTCGGTCTCGTCGCGCACGACGGCCAGGTTGCCGACGTGGGTACCCTCCGCGTCGAGCAGCGGAGTCCCGGCGATGTTGCACCAGATGTCCTCGCCGTTCCGGTGGCGGAACGTGCTGTCGGTCGCGCTCTGCATACCTCGGCGACGGTCTTCGAACGCGCGCTCCGCATTGACCCGCCCGGCGGCGCTCATGAAGTCGAACACCGATGACCCGACCATCTCGTGCGGCTGGTGGCCGAGCAGCTCGGCGAAGCGCCGGTTGACGAAGGTGATCCGCGCGTCGAGGGACGTCTTGATGATCCCGTCGCTCGTCGCTTCCACGATCTGGCGGTACTGCTCCTCGCTCTTGCGGAGCGCCACTTCCGCCTGCTGCTGGGCGTGGCGCGCGGCCACGCGCTCGATCGAGTGCCGGATCACCCGCTCGATCAGCTGGGAGCTGAGCTGATCCTTGACGAGATAATCGGAGGCTCCGGCCTTCATGGCCTCGACGTCGACCCGGTGATCGCCACGCCCCGTGAGCAAGATCATCGGTCCGAGGAAGCCGCCGGCGATCGCCGCTCCGATCAACTCGAGCCCGGTGTGGGTCCCGAGTCGGTAATCGACGAGCCACACATCGTGTTGCTCGCGGAGCACCTCCATCGCGGTCTCGTACCCTCGCACCCACGCCACATCGAAGCTGGCACCGGCCGTGTCCTTCAGGAGCCGTCGGGTGAGCAGGTAGTCTTCCTCGTCGTCTTCGACGAGCAGCACCCGGATCGCGGCGGGCGACATGGCTAGCTCCCCTCCACGGGCTCGGGCAGCTTCACCACGTGAAACCAGTACTGCCCCAGGACCTTCATGATCTCGGTGAGCGCCGCGAGGGTGACTGGCTTGGCGATGTACGAGTTCGTGCCGAGGTCGTAGGTCCGGGAGATATCGCGCTCGGCGAGCGACGTCGTCATCACGACGACGGGGATGCGGCGCAGCAACGGGTCTGCCTTGATCTCGGCGAGCGCCTCGTGCCCGTCCTTCCGCGGCATGTTGAGATCGAGCAGGATCAGCCCCGGTACCGGCGAGAGCGCGGGAGGTGCGAAGGCACCCCGATGGTGGAGAAAGTCCATGAGCTCCTCCCCGTCGGTGACGCAATACAGCTCGTTGGCGAGCTGATTCTTGTCGAGCGCCTTGCGCGTCATCTCGCGATCCTCGGCGTCGTCATCCGCGAGGAGGATGATGGTCGGCCTCGCTCTAAGACCCATGAGTCGTTCCGGCTTCGTGATGGAGTGGCAGGGTGACGATGAACGTCGAACCGACGCCCGGCTGGCTGCGTGCGGTGATCGTTCCGCCGTGGCGCTCGACGATGCGCCGGCAGACCGCGAGCCCGATCCCGGTCCCCTCGTAGACGCCTCGCCCATGCAAGCGCTGGAAGATCGTGAACACGCGATCCAGATACTTCTCATCGAAGCCGATGCCGTTGTCCACCACCAGGATCCGGCAGGTGCGGCCGGTCGGCGAGCGGCCATCGGGGCTCTCGTCGATCTCGGCGCTCACGCGCACTATGGGGGGCACGCCCTTGCGATGAAACTTCAGGGCATTCGAGATCAGGTTCTGCAAGAGCTGGCGCATCTGGACCTGATCGCTCGCGACCGTCGGGAGCTCCGAGATCTCGACGCGGCCCCCGGTCTGGACGAGCCTCGCCTCGAGGTCCGAGACCACGCCCGCGATCACGTCGTTGAGGTCGACCGGGATCAGCGGCTTCCCCTTCGACGAGATCCGCGAGAACTCGAGCAAGTCCGAGATCAGCACGGTCATCCGCGTCGACGCACTCTGGATCCGGTCGAGATAGGCACGCCCCTCGGCGTTGATCTTCGCGGACTGCTCGTCCCGCAGGCACCCCACGAAGGAGTGGATCTTGCGTAACGGCTCCTGCAGGTCGTGGGATGCGACCGTCGCGAAGTCCTCGAGCTCGCGGTTGCTCTGGACGAGCATCAGCGACGACGACCGCAGCTGCTCCTCGGTCCGCTTGCGTTCGTCGATGTCCGTGCTCGTGCCGAACCACCGCGTGATCGAGTCCCCGGCATTCCGGATCGGCAGCGCGCGCGTGAGGAACCAGCGGTAGCTCCCATCCTGGCCCTTGAGGCGATACTCGATCTCGTAGGCCGCGCCCGACGCCAGCGCCGACTGCCAGCGAGCGAGCGACTCCTCGAGATCGTCGGGGTGGACGACGTCCGCCCAGCCGGCGTCGCCGACCCCGGGGGGCCGGCCGGTGAAGTCGTACCAGCGCCGGTTGTAGTAGTCGAAGTGACCGTCGGGACGCGCGGACCACACGATCTGCGGCATCGCGTCGGCGAGCTCGCGCAGCTGGCGCTCACCGTCCCGCAGGTAGTGCTCGGTCAGCTTGCGCTGGGTGATGTCGGAATGGATGCCCGCCCACTCGCGGATCTGGCCGTCGTGGCCAAAGACCGGCACCGCGTGGACCGAGAAGTACTTGTAATGGCCATCGTGACGCCGCAGGCGATGCTCGTAATCGCACGGGCCACGGGCGATCACGGCGTGCCGCCAGAGCTTCAGATCCTCGGCCCGATCGTCGGGGTGCACGGCATCGATCCAGCCACGTCCGCGGTACTGCTCGATGGTCTGGCCCGTATACGCGCTCCAGCTGGGCTGCTCGCCGACCATGTCGCCGTGCTCGTCGGTCGTCCAGATCAGCTGCGCCATCGCGAGGACCAGCGACTGGTAGCGATCGAGCTGGACGCGCAGGACCTTGGCTGCATCACCACTCTGTTCGATCGCTTCGCGTTCGAGCTGAGCGATCCGTAGCTTCCCTCGCGCCAGCTCGTCATCCGCAGTCACGCGATCACGCATCCGCCCTCCCGATCTCCGAGACGTCTCGGAGGCTCCACCATACCCGTCGCGACGAGCTGGATCTCGCCGTCGATGGTTCTTCGCGCATTGTTTGCGCCTACTGGTCGTTGCGGGTCATCGCTGTGCCTGCATCCCCCCGTAGGAAGCGTTCTGACAACTCGAGGCAGTCACGCCCACAGCGCCCGTGGGCGCAGCTAGGTGGCGCGTTGCTTGAGGTGCGGCTGCGACCCGCGCCCGGCCGCCGGCGTGCTCGGCCACAGCAGGTGGTACAGGCGCAAGCTGATCAGCAGCAGCGCGTACTCCTGCAGGTCGCCGCCGGAGTCGCGGAGCACGGAGAAGTTGAAGTCCACCAGCGCGAGCGCATCGCTGATCAGCTGCCCGAGCTCGTCGATCGTCGGCGTCCGCATGGTCGGGTCGAATGCCCACGCGCTCAGCTTGGTGCGCAGCGCCTCGAACATCGGCTTGATCCGGATGTGGAGGGCGGCGACCCGGTTGGGCCGCAGCCACTGCAGGATCATGCCCGCGAGCGCGCGGCAGTCGCCCGCCATCGCCTCGGGGCCCATCGCCGGCTCGACGAGCCCGATCATCGCGGGCATCACCGTCCGGTTCGCCGCCGAGCCTTTGAACAGCAGCGCGTTCGGCGAGATGTTGTTGTGCGCCATGCCGTGCTCGTGCAGCCCGGCGACCTGGCGGATCACGAGCGAGCCGAGTGCGAGCGCGCCATCGACGTGGAGGTCGAGCTCGGCGATGCGATCGCCGAACCGCGGCTCGTCGACGTACTCGGTGAACAGCAGCAGCGACGACGTGTTGGCGTCGTAGATCACCTTGTGCAGGGACGTCAGCAACCCCTGGCGCACGCGCTTCAGGATCGGCCAGAAGAACTGCTGCCAGTTCTCGACGAGCGTGCGCGGATCGGTGACCTGCGTCAGGTCGATGACCGTGACGAGCTTCGGGAAGATGTTGGCGTCGGGGAACGAGCCGTCGGCGACCATATCGGCGCGCGGCGCGGCAAGGAACACCGGATGCCCGCGGACCCGACCGAGGCCGCGCTCCACGTTGTAGCCCCACTCGTGAACGGCGGCCTCGGCCGCGACCACGACCTCCTTCGTGATGCTCGGATCACTCGAGAGCACGGGCTCGGTGCGCGCGCGCTCCTGCGGCGCGGTCGTGCGCTTCTTGAGGTCACGCGAGCGCTCGTCGGGGAGCTCGCGCAGCACGCCGCGGAGCTCCTGAACCACGGCCTGCACCGACGGGAACCGCTGGTTCGGGTCGCGCTCGAGGCAGCCCTCGACCACCGGCTTGAGGACCGCCGGGAAGCCATCGGGATAGACCACCTTGCTGCGGCCACCGATCACGACGCCCTCGGCGATCCGGATCAGCAGCGCCCACATATCGTCGGCGACGCCGTAGAGGAGCTGGTCGGTGAACAGGCCGTGCAGCGCGCCGCCGATCGCGTAGACATCGAGCGCCGTGCTGATGCTGCTGTCCATCAGCGCCTGATCGATGGTCTCGGGCGCGACCGACCAGCCGGGCGATCCGAAGATCCGGCCCTTGTAGTAGGTGCGATACGTCTGCGTCGCGACGTCGTCGAGCGACATCGCGAGATCGAAGTCGAACAGGTACGCGATGTTCGCGCCCTCGTCGACGAGGATGTTGCGCAGCGTGAAGTCGCGGTGCACGAGCCGCGCGGCGTGCAGCGTGCCGAGGCCTTCGAGCGCCTGGACCAGCAGCTTGGTCCGCGCGCGCGGGGTCAGGTTGTGCTTCCCGATCGCCTCGACGAGCGTCATCCCCATGCGCGGCGTGACGAACAGGTAGTTGTCCGCGATCGGCGCGGAGACGTACGTCGGCAGGATGTTGGGGTGCTCGATCGCCGCGATCCGCGCCATCGCGGCGAGGTTGTTGTGGTGATCGCGGCGCGTCACCTCGTCGGTGCGCAGCTGGTAGAGGTAGTTCGAGTGGAAGACCTTGCCGACGATGCGCTCCTCGTCGCCGGTATCGTCGTCACGCCGCTCGAGCTCGTAGACCGCGCCCATGCCGCCGTTGGACAGGTGCTCGCCGGTCGTCCGGTAGACGTACCGGTTGTAGCGGAACACGAGGTCCTTGCGCGCCAGGTCCTCGGAGCGCAGCGTCCCGATCGACGTCGTTTCAATCCAGGAGCTGGGCATGGGCGGGAACGCCGCCTTCACTGTACGCCCACGGGCCGCGCCGGAGCAACCTTCCGGCCGCCCGCAACCGACTGAAAACACTAGGTTCAGGACCGTGCGCCCGCGGGGCGGTGTCTTGTCGCATCGCTTCGACGTTCACGTCGAAGGGCGCGCAGATGTGGTACCCACCCTTCGCCAGTCCCATGCTCGCGCATCGCCTGACCAAGCTGGTCGCCTTCGCGACGTTCGTGTTGCTCGTGATCGGCGGGACGGTCAACCCCACGGGGTCAAGTCTCGCCTGCCCCGAGCCGACGTTCGTCTGCAACGGCCAGCTGTTCCCGCCCATGACCGGCGGCGTGTTCTACGAGCACGGCCACCGCCTCGCGGCGATGACGGTGGGCCTCCTCCAGATCGCGCTCACGATCATGCTGCTGCTCGATCGCCCGCGGCTCCGCCACCTCGCGCTGCTGCTGCTGCCGCTCCGGCTGATCCGCGAGATCCGCGCGAGCCGGTCGCCGCACAAGACGCTCGGCTTCCTGCTGCTCACGATGGTGATCGCGCAGGGCGTGCTCGGCGCCATCACGGTGCAGTACAAGCTGCCGTGGTTCGTCTCGACCGCGCACCTGCTGCTCGCGATGAGCTACTTCGCGACGCTCGTCTACACCGCGTTCCGCACCCGCGCCGCCCCGACGGTGGTCGAGGTCGACCAGCACGAGCGCCGGATCGCGGAGCTCGGCGCGGCGCGCACGTGGATCCTCGTCGCGGTCGTCGCGGTGTTCGTGCAGCTCCTGCTCGGCGCCCTCGTCCGCCATCACGGCGCGGCGATGGTGTGCCTCGGGATGCCGACCTGCACGATCGGCGGCGCCTGGTGGCCCGACGCGGCCGTCCAGCACCTGCACATGATCCATCGCGCCTTCGGCGTGATCGTCGGCATCGTCACCACGATCGCCGCGGTCCAGGTCTGGCGCTCGGCGCGCAGCTGGAGCCGGCTCCGCATGCTCGCGCTGGTCGCGCCGGTGCTCGTGACGGCGCAGATCGTGCTCGGCATCTTCACCGTCCTGACGATGCGCTCCGTTCCCGTGGCCGTCGCGCACTTCGCAGGCGCCGCAGCCCTGTGGGCGCTGTGGACGTCGGCCTACTTCCTGACCCGTACCCGGAGCCTGACGATGACGGAGCTCGAGGCGCGCGGCATCGCGCGGGCGCGCAGCCTGGCGGTCTCCTCGTGACCGCCACGGTGCTCGGCGCCAAGGCGCTCGACCTGGTCTCGCTGGTCAAGCCGCGGATCATGGTGATGGCGCTGCTCACCGCGGCGGGCGGCATGAGCCTCGCTCCCGGGACGGCGGCCCTCGGCCCTGCCCTGTGGCTGCTCGTCGGCACCGCGTTCATCGTCGGCTCCGCGAACACGCTCAACATGTGGCTCGAGCGCGACATCGACTGCTTGATGACGCGCACGAAGCAGCGCGCGCTCCCGCAGCAGCGGCTCGACGCGTCGACCGCGCTGACGTTCGGCGTCGTGCTCGGGGCCCTCGCGATCCCGACGCTCGCGGCCGTCAACCTCCTGACGGCAGCGCTCGGCCTGCTCGCCCTCGTGCTGTACGTCGGCGTCTACACGCCGATGAAGCAGCGCTCGCACTGGGCGGTGTGGGTCGGCGGCGTCCCGGGCGCGATGCCGGCGCTGATGGGCTGGACCGCGGCGAGCGGCCGCATCGAGCTCGCCGGGCTCGCCGTGTTCGGCGTGCTGTTCTTCTGGCAGGTACCGCACTTCCATGCGATCGCGATGTACCGCCAGCGCGACTACGACAACGCCGGCCTCAAGACCCTGCCCGGCACCCGCGGCATCGTCGCGGCCCGCCGCGAGATCGCGATCTACCTCGTCGTCCAGGTCGCGATCAGCTTCGCGCCGGTCGCGCTCGGGGTCACCGGGCTGCCGTACCTGATCACCGCCGCCGTGCTCGGCGCTGGCGTGCTCGCGCAGGGCTTCGCGGGCGCATTCAGTCCCGCCACCGCGGCGCCGTCCGGCGCGACCTCGAAATGGGCACGCAACGTCTTCCTGGCGTCGATCATCTACCTCCCCGTGCTGTTCGCCGTGATGGTCATCGACGGCAGGGGCTGATCGGATGGACTGGGAGCAGCAGCTACACCCGGCGCTCAACGCGGCGCTCAATGCCACGTGCGCCGTGCTGCTCGTCCTCGGCCGCGTGGCGATCGCCCGCCGCAACCAGGAGCTCCACCGCAAGCTGATGCTCGGCGCCTTCACGGCGTCGTCGGTGTTCCTCGTCTCGTACGTGATCCGGTTCCTGACGACCGGGGCGCACCGCTATCCGGGCGAGGGCTGGGACAAGATCTTCTACCTCGTCGTCCTGTTCAGCCACATGGTGCTCGCGGTCGTGCTGGTGCCGCTCGTGCTCCGCGCGCTCGCGCTGGCGCTCCGCGGCAACTTCGCGAAGCACCTGCGCGTCGTGAAGTGGACCTGGCCGATCTGGATGTACGTCTCGGTGACCGGCGTCGTCGTGTACGTGATGCTCTATCACGTCGGTCCGGCGCTGCCGTAGCGGCCTCCTTCAGCCCGAGGACATCCGCTCGTACGCGAGGCCCCAGCGGATGCCTCGATCGCTCGTGATCAGCCGGGGCGCGGCCGCGCGCCGCAGCACGCGAGCCAGGATCGCGACGCCACCGACGATGACATCCGCGCGCTCCGGCTCCATGCCGGTCATCGCACGCCGCTCGGCGATCGTCGCAGCCGCGAGCCGCGCGAGCTGGCGGTCGACGTCGCCGGGAGCGAGCTCGCAGCCGGTGACCACCGTGCGATCGCCGGCGGCGGTGGCGAGGTGGAGCGCCGCGACCGTGGTGGCCG
>JALZOI010000173.1 GCA_030857245.1 Myxococcota bacterium | reverse complement strand
GTCCGGCCGCGGCCGATCCGTGTGCGGGTCAGGCGCACGCCGCCGAGCCGGCCGCCGCCGTCGCGACGGAGCCGCCGCCGCAGGCGGAGCCGAACAAGAAGCGTCCCCGTACGCCTGCCAAGGCGCGCCCGACCGGTCGCGGCTTCATCCTGTCGTGAGCGACCTCCTCGACGGTATCGACCCGCAGGGTCCCACCCGCGCATCGAGCGCAGGCTTCAGCACTCCCACCCGCGCATCGAGCGCGAGCTTCGACGAAGCCTACGAGCCGACGAGCCCGTGGTGGCTCTCCGGGACTCCGCTCGAGGCCGAGCACCATCGCCTGATGCGGCGCCGCTCGGTGCCGATTCCGTGGGCGGCATCGACGGCGCAGCAGCTCACGCCCCCCGAGCGCGCCCGGCTCGCGGCGACGTGGCTGCGGCGCTCCGAGGCCGAGTACCTCGCGGTGTCGACGTTCTCGGTGCTCGCGATCGATCTGGTGGCCGCGCGCGCCCCCGCCGACGTGCTGTCGCTGTGCCTGCGCGCCGGCATCGACGAGGTCCGCCACGCCGAGATGTGCGTGCGGATGGCGGCGATCTACTCGGGCGAGCAGCACCTGCCGCCGCCGGGCATGAGCTACCTGCCCGATGATCCCGAGCGACCGAAGCTGCACCAGGCGCTCGCCAACACGATGCTGGTGTCGTGCGTGTCGGAGACCTACGCGACGACGGTGCTGTCCGCGACGCGTGACCTGACGACGGATCCCACAGCGCAGGCCGTGCTGACGGCGATCTACTCCGACGAGGTCATGCACGCGCGGCTCGGCTGGTCGTACCTGCGTCACGCGATCGAGGTCGGTGGCCAGGGCGTGCTCGACGCCGCCGCCGAGATGCTGCCGCGTGCGCTGCGCGGCGTCGCGAACGTCGTCGAGGCCGAGCGCCCGGTCGGAGAGGTGACGCCGGCCGTGCGGACGCACGGGCTGATGACGCCCGCCGAGGAGCGAGTGATCTTCGCGACCTGCGTGCGCGAGGTGCTGGTGCCCGGCTTCGAGGCCCTTGGCATCGCGATCGGCTCCGCGCTCGACGACTACGGCGACACGTGGGCGAGCGCCGCATGAGGCAGCTCGTGCCCACCGTGGTGCTCGCCGCGAGCGCGTGTCTCAAGCCCCCCGCGCCCGCCCCGCCGGCCGCGACCACCGAGCCCGCGCTGGCGCCGGTCAGCGGCACGGGCGCGCAGGTCGTCGAGGACTTCGAGGCGGCGGTGCGGACGAGCCAGGAGGCGTACGTCGCGCTCTTCGACTTCGCCGCCGTGGGCGAGATGGAGATCCTGCTCCATCGCTACGACCTCAACGGCCGGCTCGTGATCAGCGAGGCCGAGCGTGCGCAGTTCGCGGCCGAGGACGGCACGCCGTACCCGGCCGAGCGCGAGCGGACGAACGTCGCCAGCTTCTATGCGTTCCTCGCGCAGCGCACCGTCGGCAGCGGCGCGTGCCGGGCCACCACACCGCGGACGCGCTACGGCCGCCAGCTCGGCGAGCCGTACGAGCCGCTCCCCGCCGGTACGCCCGCCGGCTACGAGACGCTCCGCTCCCACGCGAATGCCTGGCTCGCCACGGGAGGCGTCGTTCGGATCTCCTGCCAGGGTGGCCGCGGCGGCCTGGCCCTGGTGTGGACGCAGTCGGCGGCACCGCGCGGGTACGATCTGATCACGATCTACGACGACTGAGCCGGGGAGATTGGCCGCCAAGGCCGCAAAGGGACGCCAAGGATTCGTAGAGAAGAGCGGAGGGTGCGCTTCGTCGATCGTTCGCGGTGCTGCAAGCGGCACGCCTCGCGATCGAGAGGCGTCGCGTGCGACGTGGGGCTCGTGAGCGGCGCGGGCCTCGCCGAGCTCGGTCATCACGTGACGTGCGTGGATAGAGCCCGCGCGCGTCGCCGGCTGGCTCAGGCCGCGTCGAGCTCGACGACGAACCGGGCACCGGGCGCGGCGCTCTGGACCCACACCCGGCCGCCGAGCGCCTCGATCTGACTCTTCACGATCGCGAGGCCGAGGCCGGAGCCGCCGACGTCGCGGCTGCGGCCCGCGTCGATCCGATAGAACCGCTCGAAGATCCGCTCCTCCTGGCCCCGCGGGATCCCGGGTCCGCGATCGGTGACCGTGATCTGGACCTTGCGCTCGAGCCGCGTCGCCGCGACCGTGACCGGCGTGCCGGCGCCGTACTTGATCGCGTTGTCGACGAGGTTCTGCACGATGTGGTCGACGCCGTCCCGGGTGCCGAGCACGCGCAGGTCGGCGGGCACGTCGACCGTGATCTGTGCCGTGGGCGTCACGCCGCGCGCGGCCGCGGCGGCATCGCTCGCGACCTGCACGAGCGAGACCGGCGTACGCTCGCCGACCGCGCTGGCGCGACCGCCCAGCGTGTCGAGCAGCACGAGATCGTTGACGAGGCTCGCGATCCGGTCGGCGTTCCGATGGATGGTCTGGAGGAACTCCTTCGAGGTCTCGGGGTCGACGCCGCCGGCGAGCAGCGTCTCCGTGTAACCCGCGATCGAGGTCACCGGGGTGCGCAGCTCGTGCGCCGCGTTCGAGAGGAACTCGCGACGCACGGCCTCGAGGGCTCGCATGCGGGTGACGTCATAGAGCACGACGATCGCGCCGGGATCCCCGAGCGGGCGCGCGCTGGCGCGGACCGCGCGCCCCGACAGCTCGAGCTCCTCGTCCGCCTGC
Organism: Myxococcota bacterium; assembly: GCA_030857245.1. Lineage (GTDB taxonomy): Bacteria > Myxococcota_A > Polyangia > Haliangiales > Haliangiaceae > JABFXX01. Next base: position 8,774 of record JALZOI010000173.1, on the reverse strand, counting down.
TCGCCCGCGAGGGCCCGCGCGACGAGCGGCGCGAGTGGCGCGGGGACCGTCTCGATGGTCTCGAGCAGCGGCTGGGCCGCCTCGTTGACGAGCACGATCGCGCCGCTGCGATCGACGACCACCACGCCCTCGACCAGGCCGCCGAACACGACCGACAGCAGATCGCGCTGCTGCGTGAGCTCACCGACGCGCGCCTTGACCTCGCCCGCCATGCGGGTCATCGCGCGCGACAGCACGCCGAGCTCGCCGCCGGCATCGGCGGGGGCCGGCACGTCGTAGTCGCCCATCGCGAGCTTCTCCGCGGTCTGCGTCATCGACTGCAAGGGCCGCGTGACCGCGCGGATGAAGATCCACGACAGTAGCAGGCAGCCCAGGAAGCCGAAGCCGGCGCCGACGAGCAGGCGGTTGCGCATGCGGGCGCGGGTCTGCACGACGTCCCCGAGCGGGACGGCGAGCCGGATCACGCGGCCGAGGTCGGCGGGGACCGCGACGAGGTACTGCGGCGACTCGTCGTCGCGGAGCCGGCGGATGGCGCGCCCGACGTGACCGCGGCGCGCGCGCGCGACCTCCACGGCATCGCCGATCGGCCGCCCGACCGTCGCCTTCTCGAGCGAGTCGCCCTGCACCAGCCCGTCGGCGCCGACGATCGTGATGCGCGCGCCGGTGACGCGCGCGAGCCGCGGCGCGAGCCGATCAGGATGGCCGGCGAGCCGCAACCACTCCGAGACCTCGGTGCCCTGCTTCGTCAGCCGGGCATCGAGCGAGGCCACGAGGTCATCGGCGAGCGTGCGCTCGATGGCGAACAGCGTGCCCGCACCGACGACGATGACGAGCAGCAAGAACGTGAACAGCAGCCGATTTCGGAGCGAGCTACGCACGCCCGCTCCAGCCTATCAGCCGTCCCGCTTCGCGCGGTACCCGAAGCCGTGCACCGTCTCGATGGCGTCGGCGGCCGGGCCGAGGCTGACGCGCAGCCGACGGACGTGGACGTCGACGGTGCGGGTGTTGATGTCGCCGCGCATCTCCCAGACCTGCTCGAGCAGCTCCTCGCGCGAGAACACGCGGCCGGGATCGCTGACGAGCAGCTGCAGCAGCTTGTACTCGAGCGGCCGGAGCTGCGTCGGGACGCCGTTGATCTTGACGTCGTGGGTGATGGGATCGAGCTCGATCGGGCCGACCTTGAGGACGCCGCTCGGATCGCCCGCCGCCGGGGTGGACCGCTTCTCGGCGAGCCGGTTCGCGAGCGCGGTGACGCGCAGGACGACCTCGCGCACCACGAACGGCTTGACGACGTAGTCATCGGCACCGACCTCGAGCCCGAGGATGCGGTCCTCGGCCTCGCCCTTCGCGGTCAGCATGATGATGCCGACGTCGCGGGTGAGCTGGTCCGACCGCAGCTGCTTGCAGACGTCGTAGCCCGACTGATCCGGGAGCATCAGATCGAGCACGACGACGTCGGGCTTGTGCTGGAGGACCGCCGCGAGCCCCTCGGCACCGGTGCCGGCGACCGCGACCTCGAAGCCGCCGCCCTTGAGGTTGAACTCGAGCAGGCGGGCGACGTCGCGCTCGTCCTCGATGACCACGACACGGCGTTCCATCCTGGCGAGCATAGCGCACGGTAACGAAAGGGTAACGTGACCCGCCACGCGATCGCGCGATACGCTCGCCGCACGTGCACGCCCTCCTCGTCGTCCTCGTCCTCCTGCTGGCGAGCTGCTCGTCGAAGTCGTCCGGCCGCGTCGTGCGCGTCGCCGCTGCCGCCGATCTGTCGCGCGCCTTCCCCGAGCTCGCGAAAGAGTTCCAGAGCAAGACGGGGATCGAGGTCGAGCTCACGTTCGGCTCGAGCGGCTTGCTGTCCAAGCAGATCGCACAGGGCGCGCCGTTCACGATGTTCGCCGCGGCCAACAAGGAGTTCGTCACCAAGGTCATCGAGGCCGGCCGGTGTGACGCCGCCACCGCGCGGCTCTATGGCCGCGGCCGGATCGTCGTGTGGACCGCGCGCGGCGCCTCCGCACCCACGAAGCTCGAGGATCTGCTCGAGCCCCGGTTCCGGCGCATCGCCCTCGCCAATCCCGAGCACGCACCCTATGGCGTCGCCGGCAAGCAGGCGCTCGAGAAGCTCGGCATCTGGGCCAAGCTCGAGAGCCGCATCGTCCTCGCCGAGAACGTCCAGGCCACCATGCTGTACGCCCGCGATGGCAACGCCGACGCCGCGATCGTCGCGCTCTCGCTCGCCGTCGTCAGCGATGGCGGCGCGTACCTGCCGATCGATCCGAACTGGCACACCCCGCTGGATCAGCAGCTCGTCGTGTGTGGCAAGGGTCGCGAGGCCGAGGACGCGAAGCAGTTTGCGGACTTCGTGGGCTCGAAGGAGGGACGCGAGGTCATGACCCGCTACGGCTTCGTGCTGCCGGTAGATCAGTAGGAGCTGCCTCGTCACCGCGCCGGTTTCCGCTTACGGTTGCCGCCAAGTTGAAGCCCGAGACGCTCGCCGCCAAGGCCATCCACGCGATCGATGCCGCGACCGGCGCGATCGTGCCACCGATCTTGCTCGCCACGACGTACGCGCGCGACGCCGACTACCAGCTGCGGGGGCCGGGCTACAGCCGCGACGACAACCCGACGCCCGTGCATGCGGAGCGCCTGCTCGCCGCGCTCGAGGGGGGCGAGGCCGCGATGGCGTTCGCGTCGGGGATGGCGGCCGCGACGGCGGTGTTCCGGGCGGTCTGCCGGCCCGGCGATCACGTGATCGCGCCGCGCGTCGGCTACTACAACCTGCGCGGCTGGCTCGAGCGGTTCTGCGCACGCTGGGGGCTCGCGCTCGAGCTCGTCGATACCGCGGATCCCGCGAACGTCGCGGCGGCCGTGCGGCCCACGACGCGCCTCGTCTGGATCGAGACGCCCGCGAACCCCACGTGGGAGGTCGCGGACATCGCCGCCATCGCGGAGATCGCCCATCGCGGCAACGCGCTGCTCGCCGTCGACTCGACGTGCGCCACGCCGGTCCACACGCAGCCGCTCGCACTCGGCGCCGATCTCGTCATGCACTCGGCGACGAAGTACCTCGGCGGCCACTCCGATCTGCTCGCCGGCATGCTCGTGACGCGGGCGCTCGACGAGACGTGGGCGCGGCTCAAGGAGCTGCGCCACGACGAGGGCGCCTGCCTGGGCTCGCTCGAGAGCTACCTGCTGCTGCGCGGGATGCGCACGCTCTATGCGCGCGTCGAGCGGTCGAGCCAGACCGCGCTCCGGCTCGCCGAGCGACTCTCGGCGCTGCCCGGTGTCACCGTGCGCTATCCCGGCCTGCCCGGTCATCCGCAGCACGCGCTCGCCGCCCGGCAGATGACGCGCGGGTTCGGCGGCATGCTGTCGATCCAGGTCGGCGGCGGTCCCGAGGTCGCGATCGGCGTGGTCCAGGCACTCGCGGTGTGGCTCCCCGCGACGTCGCTCGGCGGCGTCGAGAGCCTGATCGAGCACCGCTACACCGTCGAGGGCGCGACCACGCCGACGCCGCCGGATCTGCTGCGGCTCTCGGTCGGCCTCGAGCACGAGGACGATCTGTTCGAGGACCTCCGCCAGGCGCTCGCTCGGCGATGAAGCTGCGGATCGCGACCTGCCTGACGCTGCCCGAGGTCGACGTCGATGCGGCGCCGCTCGCGGCCGCGCTGACCGCCGCCGGGATCGAGGCCACCCTGGTCGCGTGGGACGACCCGGCCGCGGACTGGGACGCGGCCGTTCCGACGATCATCCGCTCGACCTGGAACTACGCGCTCGACGTCGAGCGCTACCTCGCGTGGATCGATCGCGCGAGTGCGGCCGCGCCGCTCCTCAACCCGCCCGCCGTGGTGCGCGGCAACGTCCACAAGCGGTACCTGCTCGCCCTCGCGGCCCGCGGCGTCCCCGTCGTCCCGACGACGCTGGTCGAGCGCGGCGGCAGCTACCCGCTCGCCGCGAACGACTCACCGCGCATCGTGATCAAGCCCGAGGTCGGCGCGGGCTCGCTCGGCACCCGCGTGTTCGCGCCGAACGACCCGGCCGCACTCGCGCATTTCGCGACGCTCACCGCACGCGGCGCCGCGCTGATCCAGCCGTACGTGAGCTCCGTCGACGGCTATGGCGAGCGCTCGCTGGTGTGGATCGATGGCGCGCTGTCCCACGCGATCCGCAAGTCGCCGCGGTTCGCGGGTGACGCCGAGCAGATCGACGGCCCGTTCCCGATCGCCGACGACGAGCGCGAGGTCGCGGAGGCCGCGCTCGTGCCGCACCGCGACCTCCTCTACGGCCGCGTCGATCTCGCGCGTGATGACGCTGGTCGCCCGATGATCATGGAGCTCGAGCTCGTCGAGCCATCCCTGTTCTTCGCGCGCCAGCCCGGCGCCGCCGAGCGCTATGTCGCGGGCCTGCAGCGCCGGCTGCGCGCAGCCTGACCGGCGACGCCGTCAGGTCGCGCCGAGCTCGGCACGCAGCCGCTCGATCGCGTCGATCGTCCACGCGCCGTACCAGAACAGATCCTTGCCGCTGACCCGCACGACGCGCGCGGCGGGGAGCGCCTCGTGGAGCGTCGCCTCGTCGGCCGCCGAGAAGGCGTGCGGCTCGTCGGGCAGGATCAGCAGCTCGGGGTTGCGCGCGCGCACCTCGGCGAGCGTGATCCGCGGGTAACGCTCGTCGCGGCCCGCGGCATCCTGCGGAGCCGCCTTCCCGAGGTCCGCGGCGAGCGGATACAGGCGCAGTCGGTCAGAGAACACGTTCTCGATGCCGACGTGGGCGAGGACGTCGGAGCCGAACGTGTCGGCGTTCATCGTCATCAGCGGATCCATCCAGATCGGGATGAACGCGCGGGCGTGCGGCGTGGCCGTCGCGACGAGGTAGCCGCGCCGCACCAGCTCGCGGACCTGCGGGCGATCGCCGACGCCGAGGATCCGCGCGAGCCGCGCGATGTGCGCGAGACCGTCACGGACGCGCCGAGGCAGGGAGACCAGCACGGGCACCCGCGCGGCGAGGGCCTCGAGCGCCGGCCGCGTGTTCTCCTCCTGGTTCGCGATCACGAGGTGCGGCGCGAGCGCGAGCACGGCCTCGACGTCGATGTCCTTCGTGCCGCCCACCACGGGCACGGCGGCGACCTCCGGGCTCTCGCAGTACCGGGTCCGGCCGACCACGCGGTCCGCCGCGCCGAGGGCGATCAGGGTGTGCGTGTCGCTCGGGACCAGGGACACGATGCGCTGCGGCGGGTGGATGAAGATCAGGGTGCGGCCGAGGTCATCGGTCAGCTTGAGGCTCGGCACGGGCGAGGTATACCGCACGTGCTAAGGTTTCCGCCGTGGCGAAGCCCTCCACCCCGGAGCCTGCACCCGACGCGGCCGCCCTCGTGGCCGATCTCGGGAATGCGAAAGAAGCCGACGTAGCGGCCGCGATCCAGCAGCTGTCGCCGGAGGAGGCCACGTTCTTCCTCGCGAAGCTCGAGGCCGTGATCACCAAGCGCAAGCTGCAGCTCACCGGCTATCTGGTCGCGTTCGTGGTCTGGATCATCGCCACGTTCCTCGCGCTCGCCTACTACGGCACGCACGAGGGCTTCGTCGGCTGGGTCTTCCTCGTGCCGTTCGCGCTCGTCGGGCTCATCATCTTCTTGTTCGGGAAGTGGGCGGAACGCGTCGGCAATAACCTCCAGGTCATCATCGAGCGCGAGGCCAAGAAGGCGGCCGCGCCTCAAACCTAGCCGGGTATGATGGGGCATGCGGTGCCCCTTGCTTGCCTTGCTCGCCGTCGGCTCTCTCGGATCGCTGGTCCTGACCGGCGCGTGCGGAGGGAGCAAGCAGACTCCCGATGACGCGCCGCAGGGCCTCCCGCGGTGTGCCACGCCGATCGCGGGCAGCACCGTGACGATGCGCAAGATCGGCACGGTCGTCGGCGCCGCCATGCTCGCGACCTCGCCGCCGAACGACCCACGGCTCTTCGTGATCGAGCAGCGCGGCGCGATCCGGATCTTCAATGACGAGCAGCTGCTGCCAGATCCGTTCATCGATCTCAGCGCCGACAACGGGGGCCCGGTGCTCGCCGGCGGCGAGCAGGGCCTGCTCGGCCTGGCGTTCCATCCACAGTACGCGACCACCGGCCAGTTCTTCGTGTTCTACACGACGCGCACCGGGGGCGGGCTCCGCGACGTCGTCGCGCGCTGCACCGCGAGCGCGGCGACCCCCGACCGCGCCGATCCGGCGTGCGTCGAGGTGCTCTCGATCCCCGACTTCGCCGGCAACCACAACGGCGGCATGCTCGAGTTCGGCGCGGACGGCTTGCTCTACATCGCGACCGGCGATGGCGGCGGCGGTGGCGATCCGCAGCGCACGGGGCAGGATCCGGACGCGCTGCTCGGCAAGATCCTGCGGATCGACGTCGACGCGAAGGCCGCGGGCAAGGAGTACGGGATCCCGACGACCAACCCGTTCGCCGCCGGGGGTGGCGCCCCCGAGGTGTTCATCCTCGGCCTCCGCAACCCGTGGCGGTTCTCCTTCGATCGCGAGACCGGCGATCTGTGGATCGGCGATGTCGGTCAGGGCCAGATCGAGGAGCTCACGGTGTTGCGCCCCGCCCAGCAGCGCGGCGCGAACCTCGGCTGGAGCATGTACGAGGGCGAGGGCTGCTGCGCCACGCAGGCCGACAGGTGCTCGCAGTCGGGGACGCAGTACCCGTGCGATCCGAACGGCAAGGTGTTCCCGCAGGACTCGCGCACGCACGACGATGGCTGGATCTCGATCATCGCGGGCCAGACGTATCGTGGCAGCTGCTATCCCGACCTCGTCGGCTGGCACTTCTACACGGACTACGGCAAGGGGGGCCTCGTGAAGGCCCGCCTCCAAGCCGATGACACCCTCGAGATCGTCGATCTGCCGGGCAGCTTCCCGGGCAGTCCATCGAGCCTCCACGAGGATGCGCGCGGGGAGATCTACGAGACCGACACCAACGGGAACGTCTGGCACCTCGAGGCGGCCCCGTAGGCGCTCGCTGTCAGCCGCTGTACGTGGGCGCGCGGCGAAATCCGGCCTCCGCCGATCGAGGCCGACTATGATGCCGCCATGAAGACGCGCCGCTCGCTCGCCCTCACCGCGGCAACGCTTGGCATCGGTGTTGGCGCCGTCGTCGCCGGCTGCGGTGGCGACAAGAAGCCGACCAATCCGCCGGATGACGCGGCGGTCGTGATGCCGGATGCGGCCGAGCTGCCACGCTGCGCCACGCCGGTCGCCGGCACGAAGGTCGCGCTGCGCTCGATCGGCCGGGTCGTCGGCGCCGCCCTGCTCGCGACATCCCCGCCCGCGGACCCGCGGCTGTTCGTGCTCGAGCAGCGCGGCGCGATCCGGATCTTCAAGAACGAGGCGCTGCAGCCCGACCCGTTCCTCGATCTCAGCGCCGATGCGAGCGGGCCGGTGCTCGCCGGGGGCGAGAATGGCCTGCTCGGGCTCGCCTTCCACCCGCAGTACGCGAGCAACGGCCAGTTCTTCGTGTTCTACACCGCGCGCCTCGCCGGCGATCCCGGCAACCCGCAGCGCGACGTGCTCGCCCGCTGCCAGGTCAGCGCCGGCAACCCCGATCGCGCCGACGCGGCGTCGTGCGTCGACGTGCTCTCGATCCCGGACTTCGCGACCAACCACAACGGCGGCATGATCGAGTTCGGTGCCGACGGCCTGCTCTACATCGGCACCGGCGATGGTGGTGGCGGCGGCGATCCGGCCCGGGTCGGGCAGAACCTGACTTCGCTGCTCGGCAAGATGCTGCGGATCGACGTCGACGCCAGGACCGCGGGCAAGGAGTACGGCATCCCCGCCGCCAACCCGTACGCGGCCGGTGGCGGCGCCCCCGAGATCCTGATGCGCGGCCTGCGCAATCCGTGGCGGTGGTCGTTCGATCGCGAGACCGGCGACATGTGGATCGCGGACGTCGGCCAGGACGAGGTCGAGGAGCTCACGGTGATCCGTGCCGGCCAGTTCGCCGGCAAGAACCTCGGCTGGAGCATGTACGAGGGCACGCGCTGCTTCCGCGCGCCGTGCGATCCGGCGGGCCAGACCTTCCCGCAGGCGGAGCACGCGCGCGGCGCCACCGGCTGGGCGTCGATCACCGGCGGTCAGGTCTATCGCGGCAGCTGCTATCCCGACCTCGTCGGCTGGCACTTCTACACCGACTACGTGCGCGGCGGGCTGGTCAAGGCGCGCCTCGCCGCCAACGACACGCTCGAGGTGGTGCCGGTTCCCGGCACGTTCCCGGGCAACATCGCGAGCATCCACGCCGACGCGCGCGGCGAGCTCTACGCGACGAACACCGAGGGCAACGTCTACCACCTCGAGGCGACGCCCTGAAGGCCACGCAGCTCGAGCTCGCGACCGGGCTCACGTACAACGTGCTCGCATGGGACGGCCCCGGCGAGACCACCTTCGTGCTCGTGCACGGCTTCAGCGATCTCGGTGCTGGCTGGTGCGAGGTCGCGCCGCTGCTCGCGCAGCACGGCCACGTCGTCGCGCCCGACCTCCGCGGTCACGGTGACAGCGCCTGGATCGGAGCGGGCGGCTACTACCACTTCATGGACTACGTCGCCGATCTCGACGACGTGATCCGCCAGCTCGCGCGCCCCCGCGTCGTGCTCGTCGGGCACTCGATGGGCGGCAGCGTCGCTGGGTACTACGCGGGTACGCGGCCCGAGCGGATCGCCGCGCTCGTCCTCGTCGAGGGGCTCGGGCCGCCCGACCTCATGGGCGGCGAGGGCCCGACGCGGACGGCCGGCTGGATCGATG
>JALZOI010000768.1 GCA_030857245.1 Myxococcota bacterium | reverse complement strand
AACCCGCACCTCGGGGCGGCGACGCTCCAGCAGATCGAGGCGGCGACCGCCGCGGCCGATGGCGACTTCGCGGCGGCCCCGTCGGGCGGTACCGCCGGCGCGAAGGCCAAGAAGGCGTCGCGCGTGAAGGCGTACGAGCTGGCGAAGTAGGGCGCGCGGCGCGCCGGCGGCTACGGCGCGAGGTCGGCGAGCGTGACGTGGAGGTCGCGGCTGATCATCACGGCGTGGTTCGCCGGGACGTCCTCGAAGCCGTCGCGGAGGTCGCCTTCGCCGGCGTTGCCGGAGACGAGGAGGACGCCACGAAACGCCTCGTGGCCTTGCTCCTGCTTGCCGCGCTCGTCGGAGAGCCAGAGCTTGCGCAGCCGGAGCGGGTGCGGCGAGTGGGCGGGGCGCGCGACCAGCATCGAGCGGCCGTTCGATACCGCGACCGTGCCCATCGCGAGATCCTTGCCGGCCTTGTCGAGCTCGGTCGACACCAGCTTGAGCGTCGTCGCGAGCGCGCGCCGGGTGACCTGCGTCGGCAGGTTGGGATCGTCGAGGACGCCGATGTCGGCGAGCTTCGCGAGGAAGATGTGAAAGAACAGCTCGGCGGGCGTGCGACCCTTGAGGTTGCGGCGCAGGTACTCGGGGACGTGCTCGAGCAGCGTCGGGCCGACCTCGTCGAGCTCGATGCTCGTCGTCGCGGCGGTCTGCGCGAACAGCCAGCGGCGGTAACGGAAGGGCGGCGTGTTGTCGGTGCCGCCGTAGCGCGTGTCGCCGACGGGATCCGAGACGGCCTGGGCGATCGCGCAGTCGGTCGCGATCTCGAGGAGCGGGCCCGCGAGGTCAACGGGCGTGGTGCTCGCCTTCGGCGTGCGGATGAGCAGGACGTCGCCGCCCTGGATGTACCCCAGTCCCCAGCGGCTGACCGGCGGCCCGGCGGCGAGCGCCGCGCGCACGGGTGCCAGCGCGGCGGAGAGCCGCAGCGGTTGGTTACACATGCAGGCGAAGAGCTTCATGGCTGATTCGTGGATGGTAGGTCGTGACGTTCACGTCACCAGCAATCGCTGTGCAGACGCTGCGTCAGCGACAGAACCTCGACCCGACCGATGTCTCCAGTATAGAGGTCGCATCGGAGGACGCCAATCGGCGACTTTGTCGCGGCGCGAACGGTACGTAATCAGGCGCTTGCGAGCACGCGGGTGACCTCGGCGAACACCTGGCCACGGGTCCTCTCGTTGAACACCTCGTGTTTGAGGCCGACGAGGTCGTGGTAGGTCGCGCCCCGGACCGCGGCGGCGACCGCCCGCGACCGCGCGGGATCGGCGATCGGATCCGCGCCACCGACGAGCCAGGTCGTCGGGACGGCGATCCGCCCGGCGTGCGCCGCCACGTAGTCCTGCGCGCCGGCCGCCTCGGTGAACCACCGAGCCGTGGCGATATCGAAGCACAGCTTGTCCGCGAGGCGCTCCTGCTGCTTGTGCGGATCCGAGGTCAGGTCCTCGACGCGCAGCGCGTTGGGCTGGGCCAGCTTCGGCGCGACCCGGCTCGCGACCCGGGCGAGCAGCTTCCGGTACGTGGGCACCACGAGGCGGAGGGCCAGGAAGGGCGACGATACGATCGCTGCCTTGACGATCGGCGGGGACTCGTCGCACAGGGCGCGCAGCGTGATCAGGCTGCCGTGCGAGTGGCCCAGCAGCACGAGCGGGGCGCCGGTCGGGACGAGCCCCCGCGCCGCCGCCTGCATGGCCGCGAGGTCCTCGAGGTAGGCGTCGAATCGGTCGACATAGCCCCGCGGGCCCGGCGACTGGCCGTGGCCGCGGACGTCGTAGGACAGGGCGGCCCAGCCCGCGGTGACGATGACGTTCGCGAGCTCGCGGTAGCGACCGCAGTGCTCGGCGTAGCCATGGGTGATGACGACGATGCCCTTCGGTGGTCCGGCGGGCAGGAACTGCTCGGCGTAGAGCCCGCCGATCGTCGGCGTCGCGGTCGGCGTGATCGGGCCCGGGGCTTCACTCATCGATGATCTTCTATAGCCGGCTTCGTCCGGAAAATCGCGCAGCGGGCCGATCGCTGTTACGCGTGGAGGAGCCGGAGCTGTCCGGACCTGCCTCGAAGCCGGAAGAAGGTGCTCATGACGGGATCTGCCCCCACGTTGACGCGTCCACCCTCGCGCGATAGGGTCCGCCGCATGCAAGGCAACGTATGGGGATTGCTGCTGATCGCGGCACTCCCGATGGGCTGCTTTCACGCCGACTCCACGGAGAAGAGCGAGGCGAAGAGCGCCACGCGCCTCGACCTCGCGAAGGACTTCCTCCGCAAGCACCAGCTCGAGGCGGCGCACACCGAGTCCAACCGCTCGCTGGCGTTCAACCCGGCCAACGACGAGGCGTACCTGATCCGCGGGCTCGTCGCGATGGTCCGCGCGATCGACACGCAGCGCACGCTCGAGATCGAGGCGTGCCTGACCGGGCTCGACGCCGAGGCGACGCAGCAGGATCTGGACGGCTTCCTCAAGCAGGCGGACGCCGACTTCGCGAGCGCGACGAAGCTGTCGCCCGACTACGGCGAGGCCTGGTCGAACCGAGGCGTCGTCGCGAACCTGCTCGAGGACTACGGCCTCGCGCAGGAGCACTTCCAGCAGGCCCTCCAGAACCCGATGCGGCTCGAGAGTCCGGGGCTCACGCGCGCGCACCTCGGGTGGGCGCTGTTCCACCAGCACAAGCTCGTCGATGCGGCGAAGGAGCTGCGGCAAGCGAAGCAGTTCCAGCCGAACATGTGCGTGTCCAGTTATCGGTTGGGCAGGGTTTACTTCGCCCGTGAGGAGTGGGAAAAAGCTGCGGAACTTTTTCAGTCAGCCTCCGAAGACCCGACGTGTGGGTCCCAGGAAGCCAGCCTGTTTTTGATGAAGACGCGGATGCAGCAAGGGCTCGTGGATGACGCTCGTCGCGCTCGCGATGCGTGTCTCAAGATCTCGCGCCACAGTTGCATCGCGAATCAGTGCCGGACGGACGGCGGTTCCCTTGGCGGAACTGCTATGAAGGCGCGCTAGGCAGGGAGCAACCGGGATTCATGGAGCGGCGATCCGAACGCAACGTCACTGACACCAGCCCCTCCGCGAAGGTGGGGGGGACGGTCGTCGATGCGCGGATGAGTCTCGCGCTGTGGTTGCGTGCGGGGCGCGCGCAGCGCGGCCTGTCGCTCGACGACATCGCCCGCGTCACGAAGATCCAGCCGCGCATCCTGGAGCGCCTCGAGGCCGGCTCGGTGACCCCCGGCGACGGGATGCCCGCCGACGTGTTCGTGCGCGGCTTCGTCCGCAGCGTCGCGAAGTGCGTCGGGCTCGACGAGCACGAGGCCGTCCGCCGCTACAACGCGGCCGTCACCGGCGTGCCGTTCGTCCCGACCACGACGCTCGCGCCCGCGTCCGCGTCGGCCCGTGCGGTCGTCGCTGCGATGGCCGATCTCGCCCCCCTGGCCGCGCGCGCGTCCTCGGAC
>JALZOI010000767.1 GCA_030857245.1 Myxococcota bacterium | reverse complement strand
GTCCAGGCCGGCGGCTGGGTCGCGGCGAGCCGGCGCCTGACGGCCGGTGCCGCCGAGGTCCGGGTCGCGTGGGCGCGCCGGCTGGCGAGCGCACTCGAGGTCGCGCGGATGTACGACAGCGACGCGATGGATCCCGCGCCGCGCTGGAGCGCCACGGCGTGGTTCTCGATCGCGAGCGACTGAACGACGGCCGTCAGCCCACGTCGGGCGGGTCATCGCCGAACAAGGTACCGACGGCGAGCTCGATCGCGCTGAACGGATCGGCGCGCACCACCTCGCCACGCTCGGCTCGCATCAGCGTGATGTAGCCGGCGGCGTGCCAGCCCATGACGGACAGGGTGGCATCACGCGGATCGACGAGCCAGTAGTGGGGGATCCCGGCGCGATGGTAGAGGCGCAGCTTCTTGACCGTGTCATCGGTCGAGTTGCTCCCCGAGATTACCTCGCAGATCCAGTCAGGACGTAGCTTGACCGGCGTGCCCGTCGGACGAGCGGGGGAATGGTCGCGTCGCCAACCCAGCACATCGGGTCGAACGACGTCACCGCTGTCGAGGAGAAGCTCGACCTCGGTGGCGATCCACCAGCCCCCCGGACCGCCGCGGCCGAGGCTTCGCTGGAAAGGCGAGCGCACCGCTCCCACGACGCCGGCCTGGGCATCTCCATGCTCGCCACTCGGCGCGGCCTTCTCGATCAGCTCTCCTCCGATGAGCTCGTGAAAGCGAGTCGCTTCGGGGATCTCCCAGAGGTCCGCGAGCACCGCCTTGCGCCGAGGTCTCACGCCCATGATCGCTCCAAGTCTATGCTGGTCGTACCGCACACGCCACGCGTAGATCCGGCGGGTGGGTCGGCCGAGGTTGACGGCGCGGGCGCGCAGGTCACGGTTGGATCATGGTCGAGGTCCTGGAGCGAGGCGATATCAGCTTCTTCTGGCGGCCCGCCGTGCAGGCGGCGGATGCGGGGCTGTCGCCCGCTGGCGCGGCGCGCATCGCCGCCCGGAGCGGCTCGTCGCCGCTGGCGGAGCCCGGGGTCCAGAGCTTCTTCGTGGTGCTCAGCACCGGCAGCCGGCATCGCCGCCTGCGGATCGGCAAGAAGCGGATGCCGGCGACTCCGGGCGAGCGGCTGTGGGCCCGGGTCGAGCGCGTCGGCTCGTTGCGCCGCGTGCTCGCCGACCAGCTCGAGTCCGAGCGCTACACCACGAAGACCCGCGGCGAGCGGTTCCAGCCGGGCGCGGAGCTGATCGCGCGCGGCGCGTACGCGTTCGTGCGGCACGCGGATCACACGCACCTCGCGTACCGCCTCGACCAGTCCGAGGACGCACCCGCCGAGGTCCGCGTCCCCGATGCCGGCAGTCACATCGTGCTGTTCGAGCGCGTGCCGCAGGGTCGCGCGCTCTGGACCACCGATGGTGAGCCGCGGCTGCTCGACGAGGAGGGTGCGGAGTGCGTGCTGGTCGGAGCCGACGACGAGCCCGAGGCCGAGCTCGGCATCGAGGTGCTGTGCGAGCCGGTCGCGATGACGCGGGCGTGAACGGGCGACCTGATCAGCCGACGCCGAGGAACTGCAGGATGCTGCGGAACGTGCGGGTCAACCGGATCCGGCCGTCGAGCCAGTCGTCGATCTTCGACCAGCCGGTCAGCTTCTCGAGCTTGTGCAGGAACGCGGCGGCCCGCGCGGCGTTCTTGATGCCGAGCAGCTCGAACGCGTGGCCGCGGCCCTGCCGGTAGAGCCACGCGTCGAAGCGCTTGGCGCGCGCGAACATCGCGGGCTCGGTGAGGGGCCACAGCATCGCGCGCGGCGCGGGCGACGCCGTGCGATCGAGGATCGCGTTGGCGGCGCGCCGGCCCGCCTCGCAGGCGCCCTCCATCGACGCCAGATCGGTGGTCGTCCGCACGTAGTCCGCGGCGAGCACGAGGTTCGGGACCGCCGACGCTGCCTCGGGGCGCAGCGCCCACGAGCCCGGTGGGTGGACGAGCAGCCGGGAGGTGTTGATCGGCGGCGCTCCGGCCGTGTAGTCGAGATCGTCGTCGAGGTGCCACGAGTGCAGCATGGCGTCGGTCAGCGACTCCTCGCCGGGCGCGTGGCCGTTGAGCCCGGCCTTGAGCTGCTCCCAGACCTCCTTCGCGACCTCGTCGGCGGTGCACAGCTTCGCCGGTTTCTTGATGGAGTTGCCCGGCGTGTCCCAGTCCGAGATGTCCACGGAGATCAAGCCGCCGACCTCGCCGTTGCCGTAGCGCTTGCGGAACAGCCCGAGGTCGCGCCAGAACTGGGGCTGCGAGATCGTCGTCAGGGCCCACGGCGAGTCCGGGTAGAACGTGTGGCCGCGGACCAGCGGCACGTCCTCGTAGAGGAAGTACTGGATGCCGGTCATCCACGACACCAGGTCGTCGGCGTTGGCGGTGCGCAGCCGCTCGAGCGCGGGATCGAGCGCGCCGAGCGCCGGCGAGATCAGCCCGATCGCGACGTCGAGCGGCACCGCGAGGACGTAGTGATCGGCCGTCGCGGTCGCGCCGCCCGCGAGCTGGATGCCCGCGATCCGGCCGGCGGCGACGTCGAGGCCGGTGATCGGCGCGCTCGCGTGGAACGTCACGCCAGCGGCCTGGAGGTGCGCGATCCACGGATCGAACCACATCTCGCTCGTCGGGCCGCCCATCGTGCGGTCGTTCGTCACGCCGTTGTCGGCGTAGTCCATGATCAGCTGCATGGAGACCGTGCCGACGGTGCGCGCCGAGCCGCGGCGCGGATCCATCGCGACCATGGTGCGCGGCACGGCGCGGAGCTGGCGCTGGAAGTTCTCGGAGTAGCGGTCGCCGTCGAGGAACTCCCACCACGACTGCAGCTCGTACTCGCCCATCCGGCGGTCGTCGCAGGCGGTCAGAAACTGCAGCATCTTCGCGGCGAACAGGCCGATGTCGTGATCCTCGAAGTCGAGCTCCTGGAAGAACAGCTCGAGCGCCTCGACGACCTCGTACGGTCGGCTGACCCGCCGGCGGAAGAACCGGTACCAGGTCGAGCGATCGACGAGCGCGATCGCACTCTCCGTCGTCGGCCGCAGCCGCTCGACGACCGACGCCCCGCCCGACGGGATCCGGCTCATCGTGTCGATCACGTGCTTGTAGAACCGTGGGTAGAACCGGAAGCCGTGCTCGCCGGGCAGGTCGCGCCGGCCGTTGGTCCCCGAGCCCACCACCGGCTGCGAACGAGACTTGCCGCCCCACGCCGGCCGCGCGTCGAAGACCTCCACCGCGTAGCCGCGCTCCACGAGCTCGTGCGCCGCGGTGAGGCCGCCGACGCCGCCGCCGATGATGATCACCGTCGCCATGACTGTTCTCCGATCATGCCTGCCGTCGTCCAGATCAGCGCCGCCTGGAGTGATCCCGGGTCGACGCGCTCGCCGGCGAGCGCGGCGATGCCCAGCCGGTCGACCAGCCCACCGCACGCCTCGCCCGCGCTGCGAGCGCGCACGAGCAGGGCCCGGCTCCGCCC
>JALZOI010000766.1 GCA_030857245.1 Myxococcota bacterium | reverse complement strand
CCGCTGGCCGGGCAACGTCCGCGAGCTCGAGAACGCGCTCGCGCGCGGCGTCGCGATGGGCGGCGACGTCATCGATCTCGACGACCTGCCGGAGGCGATCGCGCAAGCGGTGGCGCGGCCCGAGCCCGCGAAGCCCGCGCTCGGCGAAGATCTGCGCCTCAAGCCCGCGCTGGTCTCCACGGAACAGGCATACATCGGCGCTGCGATGACGCGGGCGAAGGGCAACCAGACGGTCGCTGCGCGGCTGCTCGGCCTGTCACGCTTCGGCCTGCAGAAGAAGCTGCGCCGGCTCGCCGGCGAGGATGCCGAGGCCGGCGCCGACGCCGCATCCGGTGCGAACGCGGGAGGAGACGACTGATGACCACGCCCATCCGATCGATCGAGCTGTTCTTCCAGGAGGGCAGCTCCGACAAGGTCTACAACGCGCAGATCATCGAGGATGGCGGCGCGTACACCGTGACCTGCCAGTGGGGGCGGCGGGGCGCCACCCTCAGCGAGGGCAGCAAGGCCGTGAAGGTCTCGCTCGCGGCCGCGACCAAGAAGCTCGAGTCGTTGATCCGCGAGAAGACCGGCAAGGGCTACCAGGCGATCGCCGCCGGGGTCGCGCCCGCGGCGGTCGCGCCGCCCGAGGGCGAGGGCTCCGGTAGCAAGGTGACGGGCAAGCGCGCGCGGGTCGGCCCGGCGGCTCAGCTCCTGACCTCGCTCGACGACGAGGATCAGCTCGCCACCTTCCTGCGCGACGATGCCGCCGTCGCCCAGCAGAAGCTCGACGGTCAGCGCGTCCTCGTCACGATCGACGAGGAGCTCGTGATCACCAACCGCGATGGCCAGCGCACCGCGGTCGATCCGCGGGTGTTCGCGGGGCTTGGCTACCTGCCGCGGGGGACCACCGTCGATGGCGAGCTGGTCGACGGCACCTACTGGCTGTTCGACGTGCTCGCCTTCGCGGGCGACGACGTGCGCGCGCGGGGCTATCTCGAGCGCTTCGAGGTCCTCGATGGCGAGATCGAGCCGGCGCTCGGCGGCGACGTCCGGATCCTGCCGGTCGCGGTCGGCGGGGCCGCGAAGCAGCGGCTGCACGACCGGCTCCGCGCGGCGACCGCCGAGGGCATCGTGTTCAAGCAGCGCGACGCGCCGTACGCCGCCGGTCGCCCGGCGTCCGGTGGCACCCAGCGCAAGTACAAGTTCGTGAAGAGCGCCGACGTGGTGATCCTCGAGAACGCCGGCAACGCGTACCTGATGGCGGTCTACGATGGCGCGCAGTTGTTCGAGGTCGGCAAGGTGTTCGCGGGCACGACGAACGCGAGCCGCAAGCAGCTCGATGCGGCCCTCGCCCGCGGCGAGCGCCCGGTCTGCGAGGTCCGCTACCTGTACGCGACCGACGACTGCCAGCTGTTCCAGCCGGTGTTCGTGATGGCGCGCGGCGACAAGGCGGCCGCGGCGTGCGTGCGCGAGCAGCTGGTGCGCACCGATCGCACCGTCGTCACCTGAGGGTCGGCGCGCGCTACGCCTTCGGCGTCTGGATCCGCCGCCACGCACTCATCGTGATCAGATCGATGAGCTGCACGTACGACAGCCCGGCGACCGCGCCGGAGCGCGCGACGCCGGCATCCGGCGAGATATCGCAGTTCGGGTTGACGTCGATCACCCAGGGCACGCCGGCGCTGTCGATCCGCAGATCGACGCGGGCGTAGTCGCGCAACCCGAGCGCCGCGTGAGCTCCACGCGCGCTCCGCTCGACGGCGGCGACGAGAGCCGGCGACGCGTCGCGCAGCGGCACCGGCCGGGTGCCCACGTAGTCGACGTGCGCCTCGTCCCACTTGGCCGCGTAGCTCACGATCCGCGGCCGATCCTTCGGCATCTGCGCGAAGTCGATCTCGTGGAGCGGTAGCACCTGGAGGTCAGGCTCGTTGCCGATCAGCGTCACGTTGATCTCGCGACCCTCGACGTAGCGTTCGGCGAGTACCGGCTGCTTGAACTCCTCCATCAGGTCGCGCGCGCGCTTGCGGAGGGCCGCGGGGGTACGGACGAGGTTCTCCTCGGTGATCCCGACCGAGGCGTCCTCGTGCGCGAGCTTGAGGAACCACGGGTAGTCGAGGGTGTCGAGCGCGGGATCCTCGAGGGCGTGGACGTCGTCGAGGCTGTGGTACGGAGGCGTGCTGATGCCGCGTGCGAGCAGGATGTCCTTGGTCCGGTGCTTGTGCAGGCACGACGCCAGCGAGAGCAGATCGGCGCCGGTGTACGGGATCGAGAACAGATCGAGCAGCCCCGCGAAGGTCGGCTCGTTGCGGGACTCACCCTCCATCGACTCGCAGAGGTTGAAGACGAGGTCCGGCGCGGCGGCGCGGATCTTCCCGAGCACCTCGAAGACGTCGGTGCCGTGGATGCCGATGACCTCGACGTCGTAGGCATTGTCGGAGAGCGCGGTCGCGATGGCACGCGCCGACTCCTCGACGGAGCTGACATCTGCACCGGCTTCCTTGAGCTCGGCGTCGAAGTCGGTGTTGTAGAGGACCGTGATGCGGGAGGGGCGATGCATCGCGGGTCGTTATCTCACATCTTCGAGAGCGAGATGGCGATGCGCGGGCCTACCTCGAGGGCGACCCGCTCCACGTCGATCGCGGCACCGAGCACCTGCGCCATCGAGACCTGCGGCACGTCGAGGCCGCACGGCCGGATCCGGCGCCACATCTCCGCGGGCGTCGCGACGTTGAGGGCGAAGCCGTGCACCGAGACGCCGCGCGCCACGTGGATCCCGCACGCCGCGAGCTTGGCGCCGTGACGCCACACGCCGGCGGGGTCGCGCTGCCACGCGGCCTCGGTGACGCCGAGCGCCGTCGCCGCGTCGATGATCGCCGCGGCGACCACCTCGAGGAACGTGACCACGCTGCCGAGCCGCACGATCGGATAGATCATGAGCTGGCCGGGGCCGTGGTACGTGACCTCGCCGCCGCGCTCGGTGCGCTCGATCGGGATGTCGCCCGGATCGAGCACGTTCGCGGTCGTCGCCGAGCGCCCGAGCGTGAACACCGGTGGGTGCTCGCACAGGTAGACCACACCCTCGCCGCCCGCCCACACGCGCTCGCGCGCCGCGAGCTGATCGGCGAGCACGCGGCGGTAGGCCGCGCGCCCGAGCCAGTGCCAGGTCGGCGGCGAGCTCACCCGGCGAGCAGCTCGTCGAGCAGCTGATCGTCGACGTAGTGCAGCGGCGCGGCCGAGCTGACGACGCCGATGCTGCCGGCGATCAACGCGGCGACCAGCTGGTCTCCGCACATCACGGCGACCGAGCGGCCCGGACGCTCGAGCTCGCGCTCCGCGTCCTCCGACAGCTCCTTCGCCGAGAACAGGATGCCCGCGACGAGGTTCTTCGCCTCGACGCCGACCCGGAGCTCGCCGATGCCGCGCCGATCGATCGGCTGGTCACCGGAGCGTGCGCTGATGAGGACGGTGCGATCGATGCCCGGCGCGACCGCCGACGCGTAGCTGATGCCGCCGAGG
>JALZOI010000765.1 GCA_030857245.1 Myxococcota bacterium | reverse complement strand
CGCCCGGGCTGCCGCCGACGATCGTCGTCGAGGTGGGGGCGCGCCGGCCGCGGCTCGCGAAGGTCGGCCCGTTCACCTCGAAGCGTCGTCGCAGGCGGCGCTCAAGGCCACCCTCGCGGCGACGCTCGCGCTGCTCGCCGCGCTCGCGAGCTGGATCGCGTGGAGCCGGCTGGCCGCTCAGCGTCGCGGGAACAGCGCCCAGTAGTCGAGCTCGAGCACGATGCGCGGCTCCTTCGTCCCCGACATCAGCGCGGGCACGTTCGACAGCTCGGTCGCGGAGACGTTCTTGACGGCCGACAGCCGCATGCGCAGCGCGCCGACATCGCGCCGGCCCGGCACCTCGGCACGCTCGACGACCTCGGTGAACGCGCGCAGCGTGTCGCCGGCGAAGGTCGGGGCGACATGCGCCCCGCCGTTCCAGGCCGCGATCTTCAGCGCGGTCTGCAGGCCATTCTGCGCGAGCGCCATCGCGACGCTGATCACGTGACCACCGTAGACGAGGCGCTTGCCGAACCGCGACTCGCTCATCGTGCGGGCGTCGAAGTGGACCTGCGCGCTGTTGTGGTAGAGCCGCGTCGCCTGGACGTGGTCCGACTCCTCGATGGTCATCGCGTCGGGATGATCGAGGCGCTCGCCGGCGTCGTAGTCATCCCAGCGCGCCGTCGACCCGAAGGCCCACGCGAGATCGGGGAACCGCTGCAGGTTCATGACGTCGGAGACCGGCAGCCGCTCCGCGCTGACCACGGCGGGGAGCTGCGGCACGTTGTTGACGCCCTTCGCCTGCTCCTTGTCGCGCTTGGGCACCATCACCCAGCGGACGAAGGACAGCACCTCCTGCCCCTTCTGGTTAGTCCCCCTCGTCCGGACGTAGACGACGCCCGCCTCGCCGCTCGACACCTCGCGAAGGCCGATGACCTCGCTCTCGGCGACCAGCGTATCGCCCGGATAGACCGGGCGCATGAACCGCACGTCGGCGTAGCCGAGGTTGGCGGTCGCGTGATGCGAGATGTCGGAGACCGACTTCCCGAACACGATGTGGAAGACCAGGAGATCGGGTATCACCTCGCGCGCGAAGCCGAGCGAGCGAGCAAGCTCGGTCGAGGACGCGAGCGGCGGTCGATCGCCCGTCAGCGCCATGTACAGCGCGATGTCGCCGCCGTGCAGCGTTCGCGGGATCGCATGGACCAGGTGCTGGCCGATGCCAAAATCCTCGAAATGACGTCCCGTCGTGACCTTCCTCATGGCGCGGCGGACCCTATACCGGGCTCCCGGACCGCGACAAGACGTAGTTACTCGGAGAGCAGGTAGCTGTACCCGAAGCTCTGCGGGCCGCCGTCCCACGCCGGGAACGTGGCGCCTCGCACGGCCTTCTCGATGCACGCGGCGACCGGGGTGCCGGCGAACACGCCGGTGACCGACACCTTCTGGACCTGACCCGTCGGCGCGACGGTGAGCTTCACGGTGGCCGTGCCCTGCGTACCGTTGAAGCACGCCTGCGCCTTGCTCCCCACGGCCCCGGTCATGCCGGTCTTGATGTCGGCGCTCGACAGCGACTTCTTCTCGAGCGCGACCTTCACGGGCTTCTTGTCCTGAACGCCGGCTTCCTTGAGCAGGTCGTCGAACGACGGCTCGCCGTCGGCGGGAGGCTTCTTGGCGGTCACGTCGGCCGGCTTGACCTCGACCGGCGCGGCGGCCTTGACCGCCGCAACCTCGGACGCGTCCTTGCCCTTGCCGCGCTTGCTGTCCGTCTTCGAGGTCGGCTTCTTCGCATCATCGGCGCGATCGCTGTCGTCCGTCGCGAGGGCACCGGTCGCGACCGTCTCGACGGGCGCCGCCGGCGGCTCCGGGGTGACGACGACGGGTGCGGGCTCGATCGGCTCGGCACGCACCGCGCTCCTCGCGGGCGGCGGCTGCGGTTCGACAGAGGCGACCGCGGGGGCCTTGTCCTCCTTCGACTGATTCATCATGTAGAACGCGCCGCCGGCCGCCGCGGCGAGGCCGAGACCGACGACAGCAACCAGGCCCGCCTTCGACTTCTGCGGCGGTCGCGCGAACCGCGCGCCGACGATCGGGGTGGCGAGCTCGGCGTGGGGCGCAGGAGCGATCGCGGTAGCGGTCGCTGCCGCGAGGGTCGCGGTCGGCTCCGTCGTCACGACGGCGACGGCCTCCTTCGCGATCTTCTTCGCGCTCGTGCGATCCGGCCTGGACAGCTTGTCGAGGTGCTTGACCTCGCTCGCCGCCGGCAGCTCCGTGAGCTCGGGCAGCGAGACCATGCGGGCGGGCTCCGGCAGTGCGACCGCCTTCCAGCCCGCCGACGACGACGCGAGGATGTCGTCATCTGCCATCGGCTGCGCCGTGATCCGGCGCGACGAGAGCCGCATCTTCTGCGAGGTCGCCATGCTGCGAATGTCGTGCAGCCCCGAGTCCTCGTCGCGATCCTGCGGGGGAACGCCCGTGCCCGACGAGTCCGGCGAAGTCCCCGTGGTCTGCCCCGTGGTCTGCCCCGTGGTCTGCCCAGTGGTCTGCATGTTGCTGTCCTCGAGACGCGCGAGCGTCCGCTGCGGAAGGCCCTCGAAATAACCCGAGGGCACCTGGTCGTCCAGGGTTTTCATCGAGCGCCGCAGGAGGTCATCCAGATCGTCAGACATGGTGAGAATTCACTTGGCAACGACGGCAGGTTCGGCAGTTGCGAGCTTGAGCTTGAGGAGCCGGCGGGCCTCGTTGACCCGCCACGCGACGGTTCCTTCGGGAATCTCGAGGATCTCCGCGATCTGTTTGTGAGGCAGCTCCTCGACGGTGGCTAGCACGAGGGTGACCCGGAGCGGAGCGGAGAGCGTCGCGATGGCCTCGAAGACCCGCGTGACCTCGGCGTGCTGGTGCGTCTGCTGCGCGGGAGTCAGCGCATCCAGCCCGAGCGCCTCGGGGCGCCCCCCGACGTGGGCGCTCTCGGCGTGGCCGCGCTGGTGGAGCGCGGTGCCGCGCTTGTCGGAGCGCAGGGCGTTGAGCGCCGTGTTCACGGTGATCCGGTAGAGCCAGGTGAAGAAGTCAGCGCGGCCGTCGAACGTCGCGAGCCCGCGGTACGCGCGGACGAAGGTGTCCTGCGTGACGTCGTCGGCATCGCTGTGATTGCCGAGGATATGGAGGGCGGCGGCGTACACACGTCGTTGATGGCGCCGAACGAGGCGACCGAAAGCGTCTCGGTCGCCCTGGCGTGCCCGGTCGAGGTCGGGATCCTCGTCAGCCATTCCGGAGCACTATAAGGGGACCGCGGATTGGACAACAGCGAACCCGGGAGCTTTGGGTCTGCCAGGCACTTGTCCCGAGATCGCAGGTCGCAGGTCGCCTCAGCGGCGCTTGTCGGCTTCGAACAGCTTCGGGACGAGCGCGGCGGCGAGATCGGCGAGCCGGGCGTCATCCTTTGACGAGTGCAGACCGTGTCCGACGACGATCACGGGCCGGGGCGCGTCGGTGGTCTCGTCGTAGGTGAGCAGCATCGGCA
>JALZOI010000172.1 GCA_030857245.1 Myxococcota bacterium | reverse complement strand
CCGACCCCGATCCCGACCCCGACCCCGATCTCGTGACTGACTCCCGTGACTGACTCCCTGACCCATCCCGATCCCGATCCCGAGCCCGCTTCCGATCCGCCGCTCGGAGCGCTCCATCGACGACCGCCCCCGAGAGAGTGAGCACGTTACTCATGAAGCCCTTCGTCGTCTTGCTCCACGGCATGGCGCGCGGCCACGGCTCGATGATGCGGCTCGGGCGCATCCTGCGCGCCGAGGGCTTCGACACCGCGAGCCGCACGTACCCGTCGCGCCGCCACTCGATCGCGTACCTCGCGAGTGAGGTCGCCGACTGGATCGTCGAGCAGGCCGGCGAGCGTCCGGTCCACGCGGTCACGCACTCGATGGGGGGCGTGATCGTGCGGCACCTGCGCGATCCGCGGATCCGCTGGGAGCGCATCGTGATGCTGGCGCCCCCGAACCAGGGCAGCCAGCTCGCGGCCACGCTGCTGAAGAATCCGGTGTTCCGCTGGTACTACGGCCCCGCGGGCGCCGAGCTCGCCGACGGGTCGCGCTGGCCGCCGCCGCCAGGACCATTCGCGGTGATCGCGGGCACCCGCGGCCGCGCGCTCACCAACCCGACGAGCTGGACGCTAGGCCGGCGGTTCGCCGCCGGGACCCGGCACGATGGCACCGTCGCGGTGGAGGAGACCAAGCTCGCTGGCATGGCCGCGTTCGCCGAGATCGATGCGACCCACACCTGGATCATGAACGACCCCCGGGTGCACGGGCTCGTCGTGCGCTACCTGCAGACCGGCACCTTCGGCGATGCCGCCCCGCCCGCGAGCGCAGTGGACGGATCCGCGACCAACGCGTGACGGCGAAGCGTGACGACACGACCGCTCGCGAGGAGCCTGCCGGTTCGGTCCGTTCGTGCCACGCGAGACCAGCTGCTTCGAGCACCACGCTGCGCTCACGACCGAGGGCAGCAAGGAGCGCCGGTGGCTCGTGAGTACCGGTGCCGCTCGCGAGCGCGCTCGGCGACTGGTAGCACCACGCGCCGGCTCGTGCTTGGATGGCGTGTGGCCTCGCGATTCGCGCTCGTGCTCGTGCTCGCGCCCGTGCTCGCGATCGGCGCGGGCTGCGGGGGCCTCGCGCCACCGCAGCCCGCGAATCCCGATGACTTCCGCCACCCCGATGTCGATCCGATCGCCTGTCCCGAGGTCGCGCTCGCCCGGCTCGGGGCCCGGCTCCCCGCGGCGCAGCTGACGATCGGTCAGCAGGCGATCGTCGAGGCGCAGCGGATCGATCGGCTGCCGTGCGCGCGCGGCATGAAGGACGAGGCGTGCCTCGAGGCCGCGCGCCGGCGTGGCGTCCCGGCTGGCTACGAGCTCGTCGCCCTCACGATCGGCGGCGACAGCTCGCTCGTCGAGATGACCTACGACGTCGACGGGGTGCGCACGACCGAGCAGGCCGAAGCGTTCGATGTCATCGTGGCGAAGCTCAAGGCGCTGCAGGGCCAGGGCCGCAAGGTCACGGTGATCGAGGGCCACACCGTGCCGGGCGCCGAGTCGCGGCACGCGCGGCTGGTCTACGCGCGCGAGGGCGGCCGACAGCGGCGCTTCGCGACGCTCCGGTGGCGTCCCGACGGTGAGCCCGCGATGGCGAGCGCCGAGGCGCAGCGCGCCGCGGAGGCTGAACGGATGTTCGTGCAGAAGCTCGAGCGCGAGGGCGAAGAGCTCGTCATGACGGCCACTTGCGCCGATCCTGGCGGCGGGGATGTCAGCCCCGGGATCTAGGTTGGCGCCGTGGCCAAGCTCTACTTCCGTTACGGCACCATGGATTCGGCGAAGTCGATGAACCTGCTCGCGGTGGCGCACAACTACCGCAAGCAAGGCAAGCGCGTGCTGCTGGTCAAGCCACGCCTCGATGTTCGCTTCGGCCGCGCCAAGATCTCCTCGCGCTGCGGCCTCGAAGCCGAGGCCGACCTCATGGTCGACGACGAGTCGACGCTCGATCCGCGCGACTTCGCGAACCTCGACTGTGTGCTCGTCGACGAGGCTCAGTTCCTGCCGCCGGCGATCATCGAGGATCTCCGCCGCATCACGATCGATCCCGGCGTCCCGGTGATCTGCTACGGCCTGCGCACCGACTTTCGGACGCGCCTGTTCCCGGCCGCCCAGCGCCTGATGGAGCTCGCCGACCGCATCGAAGAGGTGAAGGTCACCTGCCAGTACTGCCAGAAGAAGGCGATCTGCAACCTCCGCTTCGTCAACGGCACCCCCACCGTCCGCGGCCCGCAGATCCAGCTCGGCGCCGAGGAGTCCTATGCCCCGGTCTGCTGGGGCCACTACGACGAAGCGACCAGTCAGATCTCGGCCGAGAGCTCGGGCGCCACACTGCGCCCGAGCTGACGGCGGAGAGGTTGCCCCGGAGATTGGCCGCCAAGGCCGCCCAGGAACGCCGAGGAAGTCCAGGAGGATCCATACTCCTGCCGATCGATCCTCCTGAAGAACAACCCTTGGCAGCTCTTGGCGGCCTTGGCGGCCAACTCTGCTCGGCGGAGCTGTGCTCGGCTCGCCGTTAGTTGAGATCGGCGCGGCGGTTGCGCCACTCGACGAACAGCGCGGTGAAGCGCGGATCGCCCTGGAGGGACGCGAGGTCGGCGTCGGTCTCCATCTTCTCGGTGTGCTCGTAGTCGTGATCGATCGCCTTGGCGACTTGCTCGAGGGCGCGATCGACCTGCCCGACCGCCGCATAGGCGCAGGCTGCGGAGTGGAAGATGTACGGGTTCTCGAGGCCGTAGGACTGGCCACCGTCGGCGAGCTGGACCGCGAGCTCGAAGTCATCGAGCGCGTGCGCGTGGATACAGGCGTTGTTCCACGCCATGACGAGCGCGGTGCGGGCCTCGCTGCCACGCGTCTCGGACTCGGGCAGCGCGAGCACGCGGCGGAGGATCGTCAGCGCCTGCGGGCGCTCGACCGAGAAGCTCGCGTTGTAGAGGTACGGCACGAGCGCGCCATCGTCGGGCAGCTTCTCGAGCATCGACGACAGGAACGCGGGCGCGTGGCGCGCGATCGACGCGACGAGATCGGAGAGCTCCTCCGGATCGGTCTCGTCGAGCGTATCGGGGTCGAGCAGCGCGAGCGCCTCGGCCAGCTCGTCCGGCGCGCGCTCGGCCAGCTCGCCGACGACCAGCAGGCGCACGTCGCGGCTCGGCGCCTCGCGCGCGAGGGCGATCGCGTCGGCGAACCGCCGCTGGCGCACGAGCACGATCGAGAGGTAGCCGGTCGCGTCGGAGGCGCCGTCGAACACGAGCGCGCGGCGGAGCAGCCGCTCGGCGACGATCGAGGGCTGCGGATCATCGGGATCGTGCTCGAGCGCGACCTCGATCAGCATGCCGGCCAGCTCGCGCCGGCTCCACGCACTCTGCGAGACCGCCCACCCGAGCGCACCCTCCTCGCCGTGACGGCGGAACCGCTCCGCGAACGGGTTGCCCGCGAGGATGAAGGGCTCGTTGCCATCGTCGGCATCCGCGCGCGCCTTCACCGCGTCGTCGATCGTGTCGAACCGCGCCCACGCGAGCGGCAGCACGTCATGGATCCGCGCGACCACCCAGAGCAGGAAGTGCACCTGGTCCGAGCTCGTCGCCGGCACCGTGAAGCGCTCGACCCACATCAACGCGGAGCGATGGCGGCGATCGTGCACGACGTCGGCGCGCTGGAACGGCTCGAAGTCATCGACGCGCTCGTCCTGATAGACCGAGAGCCAGAGCGCGAAGAACGCGTTGATGACCGACTCCTCGCCCGGCAGCGCCGTCCCCGCCAGCTTCACGGCGACGCCGAAGCGCTCCCAGTCATACTCCTCGAGGATCTCGGGGTAGCGCTCGATCGGGAACGTCACGCTCTGCTCGAGCGGCGGCGGGCCGTTGCGCCAGTGACTGTCGACCTCGATCTCGGCCCCCAGATCGTCGTCCTCGTCACCGTCGTCATCCTCGTCCTCGTCGCCGTCGTCCTCGTCGCTGGCATCCTCGGGGGTAGCCGGCGCGTCGGGCGCCGCGTACAGCACCTCGGCGGGTTCATCGAAGATCGCGTCGACCACCTCGGTCGAGGCGCCGGCCTCGGCCTCGTCGGCATCATCGTCGTCGGCGCGCGGCTCGGCGCTCGACATCTCCATCCACGCCACGCCATCGATGCCGGTCTCGACCTTGATCAGCCAGATCGCCTCGACGCCATAGCGCTCCGCCACCTGCTCGAACGCCGCGCGCTGGCCCTCGAGCTCCGCCGCTGACGGTGGGAGCCATGGCGCCGCCAGCCACTGCCGGTCGGGATCGGGCTCGTCCTCGCTGTCGCGATCGCGCGTCTCGGTCTCCGAATTCTCGGTGACGCCCGCGGCGGACAGCGCCTCCCACAGCGCCCGCTGGGTCGGCGGGTCGAGCGGTCGCGCGCAGCGCGCGATCACGATGCCGCGCGCCAGATCGCTTCGTCGCGGCTCGAGGCCGGAGAGCTCCACGGCCTTCAGCGTATCCCAGATCCGTCGCGTCGCGCGCTCAGCACTCGATGATGTTCACGGCGAGGCCACCTCGCGCGGTCTCCTTGTACTTGCTGCTCATGTCGGCGCCGGTGCGCCACATCGTCTTGATCACCTTGTCGAGCGACACCTTGTGCGTGCCGTCGCCCTGCAGCGCGAGCCGGGCGGCGTTGATCGCCTTGACGGCCCCCATCGCGTTGCGCTCGATGCACGGCACCTGCACCAGGCCGCCGATCGGATCGCACGTCAGCCCGAGGTTGTGCTCCA
This sequence comes from Myxococcota bacterium, assembly GCA_030857245.1. Classification (GTDB taxonomy): domain Bacteria; phylum Myxococcota_A; class Polyangia; order Haliangiales; family Haliangiaceae; genus JABFXX01. The sequence continues at coordinate 6,802 of JALZOI010000172.1, read as the reverse complement.
TGCCGATCTCGGCGGCGTTCTCGACCTGGGCCGGCGTGCCGCCCATGATCTCGGCGAGCGCGCCCGCGGCCATCGAGCAGGCGACGCCGACCTCGCCCTGGCAGCCCACCTCGGCGCCGCTGATCGACGCATTCTTCTTGTAGAGCGCGCCGATCGCGGCCGCCGTCAGCAGGAAGCGCAGCGTGCCCTCCTCGTCGGCGTTCGGCAGGAAGCGCCGGTAGTACATGATCACCGCGGGGATGATGCCGGCCGCGCCATTGGTCGGCGCGGTCACGACGCGGCCCCCCGCGGCGTTCTCCTCGTTGACGGCGAGGGCGAACAGGTTGACCCAGTCCATGATGACGAGCGGATCGCTGCCGCCCGCGGGATCGCTCTTGAGGCGGCGATGGAGCGAGGCCGCGCGACGCTTGACCTTGAGGCCGCCGGGCAGGATGCCCTCACGCTCGCAGCCCCGCTTCACGCAGCCGTCCATGGCTTGCCAGATCTCGAGGATGCGCTGCCGCACCTCGGCCTCGGGTGCCAGGGCCTTCTCGTTCTCGAGCATCAGGCTCGACACCGCCATGCCGTGCTCGGCCGCGAGCTTCAGCAGCTCGTTGGCGGTGTTGAACGGATACGGCACCTCGACCTGATCGGCGGGCGTGCTGCCGTCGGCTGGCGCGCCGCCCTCATCGACGACGAAGCCGCCGCCGACGGAGTAGTAGACGCGCTCGGCGAGCACCGCGCCGCCGGCATCACGCGCGGTGAAGCGCATGCCGTTCGAGTGCAGCGGCAGCTTCTCGCGGCGGTGGAACAGCAGCTGGTGTGACGGATCCAGCTCGACCTCGTGCGTGCCGAGCAGCTTGATCTTCTTGGTCTCGGCGACCCGCGCGATCCGCGCGTCGATGGTATCGATGTTGACCTTCGCCGGCTCCTCGCCCTCGAGGCCGAGGATCACCGCCTTGTCGCTGCCGTGGCCCTTGCCGGTGAAGCCGAGGCTCCCGAATAGCTCGATCTTCACCCCCGCCGCCTTCGTGAGCTGGCCGTCCGCCTCGAGGCGCTGCGCGAACCGGCGCGCGGCGCGCATCGGACCCACGGTGTGGGAGCTCGACGGCCCGATGCCGATCTTGAAGATGTCGAAGACGGAGATGTGCACGGATCCCGAGTGTACCTGCTTCCCATCCGCGGGCCGCTGCTCAGAAGTTTCCCGTCACGCCAGCCCGTTGAGCACGAGCTCCTTCGTGATCAGCGAGTTGATCTTGTAGGCCGCCGCCGCGCCGGCCGAGGCTGCGAAGATGGCGCTGTCGAGGGGGGTGGTCGTGTCGCCGGCGGCGTGGATGCCCGGGATCGAGGTCTCGTAGGACTCGTCGACGTGGATATCGGTGGCGGTCATCGCCAGGTCGAGTGATCGCACGAGCGGCGTCTGGCACTGCGGCGGGTGCACGAACAGCACGTCGCGGGCGACCTCGGAGCCATCGGTGAGCTCGACGGCCGCGAGCCGGCCGGCCTCGATGCGCAGGCCCCGCATGGCCCGCTCGTCGATCTTGATGCCGGCGCGCGCGAGGTCGGCGCGGTGCTCGGGCGGCAGCTCGTTGGTGCCGCACGTGAACACGATGAGGTCGCGGGTCCAGGACCGGAGCAGCAGCGCGAACGACGTCTCGTGGTGCGCCTCGCGCGGGACGTAGCCGAACTTCTGGTCGCGCACCTCCCAGGCGTGGCAGTACGGGCACTGGAAGACGCTCGAGCCCCACAGCTCGCGATAGCCCGGCATCGCGGGCACCTGGTCGACGACGCCGACGCACAGCAGCACGCGGCGCGCCGCGACGGTCTCGCCGTCGGCGTGCACCAGGAACCGCCCCTCGCGCAGCGGATCGCCCGGCAGCAGCTCGATGGACTGCACGCGCGCGGTCCGCAGCTTGACGGTCTCATAGGGCGCGAGCTCGGCGCGCGCGAGCTTGCGCATCTCGAGCGGCGGGATGCCGTCGCGCGTGAGGAAGCCGTGGACGTGGGAGGCGCTGCTGTTGCGCGGCGCGCCGGCGTCGAACAGCAGGACCTGCTTGCGGGCGCGGCCGAGCACCAGCGCCGCCGACAGCCCGGCCGGGCCGCCACCGACGATCACGACATCTACGAGCATGGGGTTGATGTAGCGCGCCTGGCGCTTCCGGCGACGGTCGCACACCGCGCGCCGTCGCCCCGAGCTTGACGTGAACTTGACGGCCGCTCGCCGGGGCGCCGCACGGTCAGTACAGGATGCGCGTCCTGATGCTCGTCGACAGCGCGCCGATCTCCTTCTTCACGTCATTCGAGACGTCCTGGTCGAGATCCATCACGAGGTAGCCGATGTCGGGATCGGTCGACAGGATCTGGGCGCGAATGTTCGCGTTGCGATCCGAGACGATCTTGTTGATGTCGCGGAGCACGCCCGGGACGTTCTTGTGGACGTTGAGGATGCGATGCGTGTCGCGCGTCGGCGGCGCCTCGACCTGCGGGAAGTTCACCGCGCCGGTGGTGGTCCCGGCGTTGATGAGCTTGAGCAGCGCGGTCGAGACCTCGCGGCCGATCGCCTCCTGCGCCTCCTCCGTCGAGCCGCCGATGTGCGGGGTGAGGATGACGTTGGGGAGGCCGCACAGCGCCGACGCGAAGCCGTCGCTGTTGGACTCGGGCTCCTCGGGATAGACATCGACCGCCGCGCCGCCGACATGGCCGCGGCGGATCGCATCGGCGAGCGCGTCGATCACGACGACCGTGCCGCGGCTCGCGTTGAGCAAGCACGCGCCTGGCCGCATGTGCGCGAGCTCGGCGGGGCCGATCATGTTCTTCGTCTGCGGCGTCTCGGGGACGTGGAGCGTCACGAAGTCCGACTGCGCGAGCAGGTCCTCGAGCTTGCCGATCGCGCGGTTGTTACCCATCGGCAGCTTCGCGGCGGTGTCATAGAACACCACGCGCATGCCGAAGCCCTCGGCGAGCACGCCGATCTGGCTGCCGATGTGGCCGTAGCCGACGATGCCGAGCGTGCGGCCGCGGACCTCGTGGCTGCCGACGGCGACCTTGCGCCACTGCCCCCCGTGGACCTCGCGCGAGCGGTCGCCGAGGTGGCGCGACAGCATCACGACCTCGGCGAGGATCATCTCGGCGACCGAGCGTGTGTTCGAGAACGGGGCGTTGAACACCGGCACGCCGCGCGTGTTGGCGTGATGCAGCGCGACCTGGTTGGTGCCGATGCAGAACGCGCCGATCGCGAGCAGCCGGCGGCCCTCGTCGATCACGGCGGGCGTGATCCGCGTCTTGCTGCGGATGCCGAGGACGTGGACATCGCGCACGCGCTGCGCGAGCTCGGCCTCGGAGATCGCGTTCTTCACCGTCTCGACCTGGAAGCCCTCGCTCGCGAAGGCGTCGACCGCGACGGGGTGGACGTTCTCGAGCAGGAGGATCTTGATCTCGTTCTTCGGAAAGGACGTCGCTTGCATCTACAGCTCCTGAGCACTGAACGTGTCGCACGCGTCGAGGCGGCCGGCCTGGAACCCGACGCGAAACCACCGGATGCGCTGCGCCGATGTACCATGCGTGAACGTCTCGGGATCGACCTCGCGGCCGCTCTCGCGCTGCAGGCGATCGTCGCCGATCGCGCTCGCGGCGGTCAGCGCCTCTTCGAGATCTCCCGCGTCGAGCAGCTGCCGGGCCGCCGCCGCGTGGCCCCACACGCCGGCGAAGCAGTCGGCCTGCAGCTCCTGACGCACGGAGGCTTCGTTGCGCGAGCGCGCGTCGCGCCCGACCCGGCGGGTCTCCTTCGCGATCCCGTTCAGCGTCTGCAGGTGATGGCCGATCTCGTGCGCGAGCACGTACGCCTGCGCGAAGTCGCCGGGCGCGCCGAAGCGCGACTTGAGGTCGCGATAGAAGGACAGGTCGATGTACGCCTGCTCGTCACCGGGGCAGTAGAACGGCCCGATCGCGGCCGACGAGCGGCCGCAGGCCGTGTCGACCGTGCTCGTGAACACCAGCAGCTTGGCCCGCCGGTACGGCTGGCCGGCCGCGCGGTACTGGCCCTCGAAGGTGTCCTGGATGTCCTTCATCACGAACCGGATGTAGTCGACGAGCTCGGCATCCGGATCGCCGCCCGAGCCCGTCGGCGGCGCCGGCTGGGTCGCGCCCGGGTTCTGGGTCGTGGTCGGCGAGCTGTCGCCGCCGCCGAGCAACCCGCTGAGATCCACGCCGAACAGCCGGGCCACCGCGAACACGACGACCGCCGCGACCAGGCCACCACCCCCGAGCTTGAGTGCGCCGCCGCCACGCGCCGAGCGGCCGCGGACGTCGACGACGTCATCGTTTCGAGTGCCTCGGGTCCACTTCACGGCCCCGAGGGTACTACAGTCGAGACATGGCCCCGAAGGCTGCAGCGAAGGCGGAACCGAAGGCAGCGAAGGCGACCGCGGCGAAGCAGCCGTCCACGCCTCGCAAGAAGAAGGTGAAGATCGAGGCGGGCTCGATCGGCCTGACGTCCGGAGAGTGCGCGACCGGAACGCCTTCGCCCGAGGTGTCGCGAGTCCGCAAGCAGATCGAGGATGCCGGCGGCCACGTGCTCGCCTGCTATCGCGAGCCGTTCGGCGGGCACTGGGTCGCCCTCGCGGCGCTGCCGCTCGCCAAGATCATGCCGACGCCGTACCAGCGCGAGCTCTCGAAGACGCACGCCGAGAAGCTCGCGACCGTGATCCCGAAGGTCGGCCGGTTCCTCGATCCCGTGATCGCGGTGCCCGACGGCGATCACTTCATCTCGCCGAACGGCATGCACCGGTTGTCGGCGCTGGGCACGCTCGGCGCGAAGACCGCCGTCGCGCTCGTGATGCCCGAGCCCGAGATCGCGTTCCGCATCCTCGCGCTGAACACGGAGAAGGCGCACACGCTCAAGGACAAGGCCACCGAGGTCATCCGCATGGCGCGGGCGATCGCCGCGGATCCGGCGCGCTCGAAGCACAGCGAGGCGGACGTCGCGTTCGAGTTCGAGCAGCCGTCGTACGTGACGATCGGGATCTGCTACGAGAAGAACGGGCGGTTCTCGGGGAGCGCGTACAACCCCGTCGTCTCGCGGACCGTCTCGTTCTCGACCGAGCCGATGGTGAAGAGCCTCGCGATGCGCGAAGCCCAGGCCGACAAGCTGCTCGATCTCGACGAGGAGGTCGCCGTCGCGGTGGAGCGGCTCAAGAAGGCCGGCTTCAACAGCGGCTACCTGAAGGCGATCGTCGTCGGCCGGATCAATCCGCTGAAGTTCGTCAAGGCCGACAAGGCCGCGGCGCAGCCCGACTTCGACAGGACGATCGACAAGATGATCGAGAGCGCGAAGAAGTTCGATCCCTCGAAGATCAAGGCGCAAGATCTCGCCATCGCCGCGGCCGCCGGCGGAGGCAGCGGCGGCGAGGACTGAGGGAGCGCGTCGCCTAGAAGAAGTAGTAGTGGACGCCGGCGCCGCCGGTCACGCCACCGAAGCCGTCCGAGCCGCCGGTGCCGCCGGTCAGGAACGTGCCGTCGCCGTCCTGGAGCGCGAACACGAGGCCGGCGTTGAACGACAGCGCGACGTTCGACGTGACGAACGCGCGGATCTGGATGCCGGGCTCGAGAAACAAGAAGGTCGCGCGGTCGCCGTTCGCGGGGTTCTCGTCGCTGTAGAAGCCGAGCGCGCCGCCGATCCCGAAGTCCGACATCGCCGTCGAGTGGAGGTGATAGTAGATCCGGCCGCCGAGCGAGTAGTCGGTGTCGTCGTCGTCGCCACCGTCGAGGAAGCTCAGGAACCCGCCGAAGTGGAGCGCGCCCATATCGTAGTTGAGCGAGATGCCGCCGGCGGCGCCGTTCATCATGTACTCGGCGCCGATGCCGAGCGTGTCCGCCTGCCCGCCCGCGCGTGCCGGCGCGGAGGTCGCGAGCCAGAGGCCCAGTACGGCGAGCGCCGTGGTCGTGGTCTTGATCATCCGCGGATGCTCACTCGGCCGGGCACGTGGAGCAAGTTGCCGTCCGCTTTGCTACGCTGAGCCGTGCTGTCAGCCGAGCTCGAGCTCGCCGATCTCGATGCCCGCCACTGGCAGAACTGGTGGCGGCTGCTCGTCCCGCCGCGCGTGTTCGCGCAGCCGGCGTGGGCCCTCGCGATCCTCGAGGAAGGTCACGTCCGCACGCTGATCATCAGCGGCCGCGGGGCGATCGATCCGGGCTCGGCACCGCTGCCCGGGCTCGGCGCGCCCCAGCTCGCGGCCTGGGCCCGGACGCTCGGCGTCGCCGCGGTGATCGCCGTCGAGCGCGGCGTGTTCGCGCAGCTGTCGTTCGAGATCGAGGGAGCCTTGCGGCTCGACCAGGATCTCGCCGAGCAGGGCCTGATCGCGCTGCGGGCGCTCAAGCGGCAGGCCGGGCGCGGCCTGTGGACCGAGCCGCCGCTGCTCGAGCTGCTCCCCGCGCCTGCGTACGAGCCGCTGCAGCGCACGTTCGACCTGCTCGTGCCCGATCGCTCGGCGCTGGTCGCTTACGTGATCGAGGACGACCGCTCGCGGATCCACGCATCGGTGATCGCCGTCAAGCAGGGCGGCAGCATCGTGCGGGTCGGGACGCACCGCGCGCTGGCGGACCTCGTGCCGGAGGTGGCGTTCGCGCGGGACTGGCCGCAGCACCCGCAGCGCGTGCTCGCGGCCGTCGAGGACCGGTTCGCGAAGCCCAGCATCGGGGTGTTCCTCGAGCGCGCCACGCTGCTCCGCATCGTCACCGGGCCGAGCGACCAGCTCGCGCGCGAGCTCAACGCCAAGCACGTGCTGATCGATCCCGCGCCGGCGTGGTTGCTCGGCCTGCTCGGAGG
>JALZOI010000171.1 GCA_030857245.1 Myxococcota bacterium | reverse complement strand
TCGCCGTGCCGGTCGCGGACGCCGGACCGGCCCTGCCCGCGCACGTCGCGTACGCGGACCTCGGCGCCGCGATCATGGCGACGGTCCCGGCGGGCACGCGCGTGGTCGGGTTCGGCGAGCTGCACAGCCGGGTCGATCGCGCGCAGGTGCGATCGTCGCTCGCGGCATTCACGGCCGCGCTCCCGACGTTCGCCGCGAGGATCTCGGACCTCGTCGTCGAGACCTGGCTCGTCGATCCGAAGTGCGGGACGCAGGCCGTCGAGGCGACGGCGAAGGTCGAGGCCACCGTGAAGCGGCCGGTGGCGACGAAGTCCGAGATCGCGCTGCTCGCGGAGGCCGCGCGCGCGGCGCAGATCCAGCCCCACGCGATGACGCTCGCCTGCAAGGACTACGCGACCATCGCGCCGGCGAACGGGCCCGATCCGATCGCGATGTTGACGCTGACGACGCGCGAGCTGACCCGGGTGGCTGCCAGCGCGATCCGCTACCGCGACAAGCAGGCCGGGCACCGGCCGTGGATCGCGCTCTATGGCGGGGCGCTCCACAACGATCGCTTCCCCGGCGCGGGCGTCGCCGAGTGGAGCTACGCGGAGACGATGGACCTGTCGACCAGCGGCGCGTACGTCGAGATCGACGTCATCGTCCCCGAGCTCGCCGAGGCCGACCCGACCTCGCAACAGCAGCCGTGGTTCCCGCTCGTCGCCGCCGCGGATCGCGTGCTGGTGTGGCAGCGCGGCGAGCGCTCGTTCGTGATGATCCTGCCGCGGACGGCCACCCCGCGCTGATTCGCACGCGCGCCGTCAGCGCATCGACGAAGCCTGACGGCCCGTGCAGGAGCTCGCGCGGGACGTCTCGATCCTTGGATGATCGCTCGAGCTCAGGTCGCGTCAGCGGGCGCTGATCGACGCACGCAGATCCGGGAACTGCGCGTTGATGGCGCCAGACATCGTGTTGAGGTCGCCATTCATCGCGGCCTGCTTGTCGTTCGCCTTGCCACAGGCATTGGCGCCCTTCTGCAGCTCGGCCTGGATGTTGTTGAGCTGCAGCACGAGCGTCGGGTCGCTCGCCAGATCCGTGACGGACTGGCCGTAGAGCTGCATGCCGCGCACGTTGATGTCGCCACCGCGTCCATTGAGGTGCGCGTTCGCGGCGCTCAGCTGGAGGATGATCTTCATGTTCGTTTCGATCCGCGCCCACCGTGCAGCGTCGCTCAGGATCGGATGCTGACTGACGGTCGTCCTCATCGTGCAGCGGCCGGGGCTCATGCTCAGGCTCGCCTTCGCCTGACAGTTGGCCTGGATGCCCGCCGAGGCCTGGCCGGATGACCCGCCACTGCCGGCGTTGCCGGCCGCACGAGCGCTCGCGCTGGCGCTGCACTCACCGACCAGACTCGCGTTGAAGCTCGGCGGCGAGCACTCGAGCGTCGTCTTCACCTGGATCGCGCTGCGGATGAAGTTGGCGATCGCGTCGGCGTTGGCTTCGACGCCGAGTGCTGCAGCGAGCTCGGCGGTCGCGCGGCCATGCATCGCAAACGCCTGGTTGACCGCCTGCAGGTAGCCCTCGGCTTCGACGACCCACGAGGCGTACTTCGCCGGCATCTTGGCGATCGGCAGCTGGATGTCTGCACTCACGCTCACGGAGGCGCTCCCTCGGAAAGAGCCACCGCCAGCGCCGCCGCCGCCGGCGACACATGCGGGTGAAAGCAGAGCAGCAGCAATGAGGGCACGAAGCGCGTAGGTAGAACGAGTCATGGTGTTCCTTGTTGGATTGCCCGGAGACGGCAGCGCCATCATAGGGCGCATGCGGAGCGAGTGATACGGACCGGGCCAGCACTCGTGATGACAGGCGTTACTCAGTGACATTCGCAACGTCCGGCCGTCGAGTCCGAGCAGGCGCGCGGAGCGTCGCTGATCGCCACGGACTCAGGGAGCGAACCGCACCCACGCGAAGTCGGTCGCCGTGGCCGAGATCACCTGGCCGCTGACTACGAGGTCGCCGTCGAGCGAGACCCCGACCACGAGCTCGCCGCCGCCCGTGACCGCGAGGGCGACTGCCCTGTCGGTGCCCGCGCCACCGAAGCCGTGTGCCCACCGCGGTGTCCCATCGAGGTCCATCGCGAGCACGAACGCGTCGACGGCGTCGCTGGCGTCGAGTGTGATCGCGCCGTGCGTCAGCGTTCCCGTGAACAGCCCGGCGACGTAGAGGGTATCGGCGTGGACCAGCACCGCATTCACGGCGTCCTCGCCTGCACCGCCGAGCAGGGTCGCCCATGAAGTAGCGCCGTCGTCCGCCAAGCTCGCGACGAACCCATCGCTCGGGCCCGACGCGGGAAGCGGGCCGGTCCCGAAGTCCACCTGGTCCTGCGCGGTGCCGACGATGTAGAGCCGGTCCTGCCGGTCCACCGCGATGGCGGCCCCGTACTCGTCGCCCGGGCCGCCGATCAGCCTCGACCAGCGGTGCGTCATCGGATCCGCGAAGCTGCCGATCACCAAGTCGTAGCCCCCGGCGCCAACCATCGGGCCAGCACCGAGATCGAGGCCTCCACCCTGGGCATGCCCGACGACATGGAACCGGCCGCGAGGATCACCCGCCGCGCCATGAATTTCTTCGTAACCTACAGTGCCGGCGCTCCACCCGGTCTTCACGACGCCGGTGGCGGCATCGAAGGCGAGCGTCGCGACATCCACACTGCCGGCGTGAGCCAACGTTACGCCATCCATCGTGAACGCGGCCGAATGCGCGGCGATCACGACGACGTCACCGGTCGCGTTGGCGGTCACGGCGGTGGCGGCGTCGGCGCCCGTCGAGCCGACGCCCCTGGCCCAGCGGGTGGTGCCCGCGCTATCGATGCGCGTGACGAACCCATCGTTGCTGCCATTCGCGGTGACGGATCCGAGGCCGAAGTCGATCATGGTGTGGAAGCGGCCGACGACGACGACGTCGTCCGAGAGGGCGGTGCACTCGAACGCCTCGTTGGCGACCGCTCCACGATTGTCGAAGGTCCGCACCCAGCGCGGATCGCCGGCCTGATCGAGCCGGGCGACGAACACGCCGCCGGTGCCGGATACCTCGACGAGGTGCGCGCCGAACGTCGCGCTCCCCGTCCCTGCAAGGCTGCCGACCACGGTCAGCTCGCCCGAGGGGTGCGCGCAGGTCTCGCGGACGCGGCATGACACGCCAACGCCCCCGCAGGTCGCGACCCCGAGGACCGTGCCTGGCTGCGGCACGAGGGCGTCGATCTCGGTGTTGCTCGCTGTAACACCGAAGTTGATGCGCCCGCACCCGGCAACGAGGAGTGCGGCAAAGAGGCTCCTCAGGAGCAGCTCGCCAGCGCCATCGCACCCCATGCATCGAGATTACCAGACGCGCAGCATGTTCACCGGATGCGGCCGGTGCCAGCAGTGAGCAACGGGCAGCCGCTCGACGATCGACGACGAGCTGCTCGGTCTCCGTCGCGGTGTGGCGGGGCGCGACGCGTCGACCTTACCCGCGCAAACGGGGCGTCTGCATCATGGACAGGTCGGCGCGACCTGCCCGTCCGAGCCCGTGCGGATGAACGCGTCGGCGACGAAGCCGTTGCCGATGTCGTCCCACAGGTCCGACGTGCCGTACGTGCCGGTGACCGACTGGCCGCGCTTCTGGCACCTGATCGAGATCGCCGTGCCATCGGCGAGCGTGCCGATCACCGCGCTGTTCGTCGTCGTGCGCTCGCGGATCGAGAGCGGTGCGCCGCTCGTGTTCACGGTGCCCGGGTGACCGCCGCGACCGCCGTAACGCGCGAACACCTCCTCGGTCCGCTCGCGGTAGTAGTTCGCCTGCGCCTGCGTCCCTGCGCCGTTGTAGTGGCGCGACATGCACATGAAGAACGTGCCGTACGCCGCGCTGCCGCGCGTCGCGTTGTTGAGCCACGTCCTGGCGCGCGCGAGCGCGAGATCGCGATCGCTGCCCCAGCTCGGCGTCAGCGAGCACCTCCACAGATCTTCGAGGATGTGGGTGATGCCCAGATCGATGTTGCCCTCGATCTCGAGCACGCGACGGCCGTACCGCGCGATCGTCTGCCGCTGCGTGCCGGCGTCGAGCTGGAACAGGCCGAGCCCACCCTGGTCGCAACTCGGATCGGCATTGCCGACGAGCACCGAGCCCCCGCGGCACGACGCCGACGTCGGCGTCCCCGACGACTGCCGGCACTGCTGCACGATGTAGTCCGCGCGGCAGTGCGCGAGGTTCGTCTCGGCGTACGCGATGCCGGCGACCAGCATCGGGTTCGTGATGCCGCGACGGGCGGCGACGTCCCTGATCTTGTCGACGACGGCTTGCTTCGTCACGATCGCGCGCCACTCACCCTCGGCCTCCGCGGCCTGGACGTCGGCTTCGTCGTCGTCGAGGAGCGAGATCTCCGGTTCGTCCTCGTCGGTCGCGCAACCAACGGTGAGACATGCGAACGCGACGGCGAAGAGCGAGATGCGAGTCATGCCCATGCCCTCAGCAAGCCGAGCGCCACGCCAAGCGGCTGAAACTGCGGGCCCGCTGCGGCGACCTGTGGCGCCGCGCGCTACATGGGGCGGGGGTAAGCGTCTCAGCGTGGTGGCTGCGGCCGGCCGCGAGTCAACGGGGACTGCCTCCAGACCGGCATGAGGTCGCAGTTCGAGATCAAGTCTCGGCGGGTTGCAGGGGGTGCCGGCAGCCTGGTGGCCGGCTGGGAATGTGTTCAGTGGCGGACGTAGACTGCCAGCCGACATGACGACGTTCACCGGTGGCCGTGCGGTGTGGAGCTCGAGATACCGTCGGGCATGGTTACGCTCGGGCAGCGGGTTCGGCACCGCAAGCAACCAACGTGGGGCGTCGGCACGGTCGCGCAGGTCATCAAGGTCGGCGACGCCTTCGAGCTGGTGATCGACTTCGCGGATCAGTCGCGCCGGTTGCGGCTGAAGCCCGACCTGATCGCGACGATGATCGAGGTTGCATCTGCGGAGGAGCTCGCTGCGCATGACGCCGCGCTGGCCGCGGAACGCTCCGCTGCCAGCGCCGCACGTGCCGTGGCGACGAGGGCGCGAGCGAAGCAGCTCAAGAGTGCGAGGCTGTCACCGACCCTGACGATGCCCGACGTCTGCCTCGCGCTCGCCGAGCTCGACGGCCAGGTCGTGATGGCGATGCGCGACCTCGGCTGCCTGCGCGTATGTCAGCCCGATGGAGACGTCCTCGAGGACATCGCGGTGCCCGAACCAGAGGAGGTTCCTGGCGAGCTGCAGACGCGGGACGGGCTGGTGATCGGGACGCGCGTGCACGGGTGGGGGCGGATCCTGTTTGCGCGGCGCGGGGGGCCCGCACAACCGTGGCGCTCCTCGATCGAGCACGGGGTCACCGAGGTCACGACGGGTGTCGAGACCGTGGTGCACGATCTGCAGCACGTCGTGATCGCGCGCGAGGACGGGGCGACCCACGAGCTGCCGCTCGTGCTTGGTGGGCGCACGGTCGGCAGTGCGGTCCGGTGGGGCGACGGCGTGCTGGTCGGGATCTCGGACCCGGCGACGGAGGCGTACTTCCACTACCTCCACGTCGGCCTCGACGGCACGATCAAGCATCAAGGGCTCGGTGGAGACCCGACGCCGCTCGATGATGACACCTTCATCACGTTCGATCGCCAAGGTGTGCAGGCGCGCGACCGCGCCGGCACGCCGGTGGGACGACTCGACCTCGGTGTGACCTGGTCACCGACGACGAATCGGCGCGCACCGAGCTTCGCGCGCGTCGATGACGAGCTCGTATTCACGATCGGTGGCGAGACCGCAGGGCTCGTGCGGTGGCATCCGCACGTCGATCAGCCACGCTGGACCACGATCATCGCAGACGAGCCGCAGAGCCTGGTCGCGCCGGTGCGCGTCGGGCGGTTTGTCGCGGTCACCCACTCGGAGTACGCGGAGCCCACCACCCCGCGGGTCTGGGTGGTCGACGCCGAGACCGGTGCACTGGTGCACGTACTCGAGCTCAAGCAGGTCGCGCTCGCGCTGATCGCGGTCGGTGATGACACGCTCGTCGCGCACTCGTACGCCAAGCAGATCACCGCGTGGCGCGGGCTCTCGCAGCCAACCCCCGAGCGACTCTCGCTGGTCCATGCAGAGGCACCGCTCGAAGCCGTCTCGCCCGGGCCTGGTGCGCTGGTGACGACCGGTGGAGGCGTCAGCTTCTTTGAGCTCTAGACCGGCAGCTCGGCGCGCCATGGGTCCGCCTGTGGGCTCACCGCGGGGTGCGCTCCCATGCACGACGCCCGACGCATTCGCAGCCAGAACGCGCGTATGCTCGCGCGCGATGCTCTCCGAGACGGCTGTGCTCGCCCGAGTCGCGCAGCTGTTCCCGATCGCGACCGCGCGGGTCAGCCTCGAGCTCGTCGACGAGGCCGCTCGCTGGACCGAGGACGATCTGCACGCGACCGTGCGCCTCGTGGTGCGCGAGCCCGACGGCACCGTCCGCGACATCAAGGAGCAGACCGTCGTCCTCCTGCCGCAGCGTCATCGGACGGAGCGGGGCCTCGCCTATCTCGAGGCGGTCGCGGCGGACTTTCTCGCCCTCGAGGTCGCGGAGGTCGAGACGTTGATGCCGGCAGACATGTTCGCGCCGGCGCTGCTCGACACCGACGTGGCCCCGGAGGCGTTCACCCGGGTGCTCGGCGATGCACGCGCACGCATGATCCTCGAACGCCGGCCGACGGATCGCGCCCTCCTCGCGACGCTCGACCCCGCGACGCGGCCGCGCCTGAGGGTGGCGCGAAACCATGCCATCGAGCAGCAGATCTACGAGCACCTCGACGCGATCACGTACGATGTCGTCGACGAGCAGCTCGCCAAGGTCGTCGTCGATCCGGGTCCGTTCGAGATCTACGGCGACTGGCTCCTGGAGCAAGGCGATGCGCGCGGCGAGCTCGTCTCGCTGCAGACCACGGCACGTGCGGCAGCAGATGCGCAGGCGATGGAAGCGCGCGCCGCGGAGCTCGTGAACCGGAACGCGTTCGAGTGGCTCGGCACGCTGGCGTGGAGCCAGGCGGGCGAGCTCGAGCTCGACTGGCGCAACGGGTTCGTCGACCGGGTCGTCCTGGGACAGCCCGAAGGGGACGACCTCGGGACGCGCGACACCGGCAGCGAGCTCGCCGCGCTCGCCGCGCTTCCCGTGATGGCCTTCGTGCGCAGCATCGAGATCCGACCGAAGCAGTTCTGGGAGGACGACACGTTCGAGAAGCTCGCCCGGCACGGGGTACCCCGCACGTTGCGGCGGCTCGATGTCGCGACGCTCGACTACCACGCGCTCGGCTCCATCGAGCCTGCCTACCCTGCCTTGTCGGATCTCGCCGAGCTGCGCCTCGAGTCACCCTCGATGGAGCTCGGCGAGCTTCGCCTGCCGGCGCTGCGGTCGCTCGAGCTCGTCACGCGGGGGCTCACGCGCGCGAACCTGGCGTCGCTGCAGGCAGCGCGCTGGCCCGTGCTCGAGAAGCTCGTGCTGTGGATCGGGGATGTAGGGTTCGATGCATGCGATGTCGAGCTCGAGGATCTCGACTGGATCCTCGATGGCACGAGCTTCCCGGCGCTGCGCTATCTCGGCCTGTGCGGCCGCAGCGACGCCAAGCCGCTCGTCGACCGCATCGGTCAGGCGGCCATCGTCCAGCGGCTCGAGGTGCTCGACCTCGCCGGCAACGGCCTCACGCACGAGAACGCGCCGGGCCTGCGGGGACGGGACCATCCACTCGCGCAGCTGCGCCGCATCCACGTGCCGTCTGGCTTCTACCTGTCGACGATGACGCCCGAGGGCTCGAACCTCGTGTGCGACGACCGCTACGTCGCCATCTACGAGTGACGGCTCTGGACAGGGCGGTCTCAACCGGTCATCGCAACACCACAGTTGAAGACCTCAGAAGGTTTCATCCAATCGAGCGCCTGTCGAGGGCGCGTGTTGAGTTCGCGAGCGACCGCGTCGAGCCGGGCCCGACCGCGCTCGCTGAGGTCGGAGCCCTTCGGGAAGTACTGACGAAGCAGGCCGTTGGTGTTCTCGTTGCTGCCACGTTGCCAGGGGCTATCGGGTCGCAGAAGAAGACATCAATGTCGGTGTCGACCTTGAAGCGAACATGCTCGGCCATCTCCTTCCCTTGGTCCCAGGTCACAGTCCGGCGAAGCTCCGCGGGAAGCCGGGTCATATGCCGGACCATCGCGAGCCGTACGTGCTCGGCCGTCTTTCCGTGCGGCAGGTGCAGCAAGAGGACGTACCGACTCGTCCGTTCGACCAACGTGCCGATCGCGGAGCGGCCACCTTTGCCGATGATCAGGTCGCCTTCCCAGTGCCCAGGGACCGCCCGGTCCTCTACCTCGGCCGGACGATCGCTGATCATGACCATGTTCGTCATGCGGCCTCTGCCGGCGAGGTCTGTACGTTTGTGCGCTCGCCGCTGCGTTCGCCCAGTCCGAAGACAAGCCGCCAGTTCCTTCCGCAAGGCGCGATCTCGGTGCGGCCCAGGTTGCCCGCGATCCGTCGGTCGTCCGGCGCCGGTGGCCAGACCGTCTCGACCTCCCCCGTCCGCTCACGCTGGTACGGCAGCGTGTCGTCGGTTCTCCAACGTGCGGTCCTCGAGGTGCTCGACGCGATCTACGAGGTGGACTTCCTCGGCTTCTCGTCTGGGTTTCGGCCCGGACGCAGCCAGCATCAAGCGCTGGACGCGCTCGGGACCGCAACCGGGTGCCGGAAGGTGAACCGGGTGCTCGATGCAGACATCCGTTAGTATGAAGGGGACGTTCCATGCCCGTTTCCCCCGCTCCTCCCGCTGACCTCTGGCGTGTGCCCGTCTACGTTCCGTACCTCCAGCCCAAGCTCACGCAGCGCGCGATCGTCTCCGCGGAGGCAAAGCTCGGTGTCAAGCTGCCTCGCGCCTACCTCGAGCTGCTGCGGATCCAGAATGGCGGCTACCTCCGACTGACGTCGATCTCGCCGAATCTCGCGCCCGTCGAGTGCATCGCCGGCATCGGTCCTCGGTTCCCGTCGATACTCGCCAAGGACTGGGGCGACGTGAAGGCGTACATGCGCGAGGAAGGGATTCGAAGGCCCTCCCGCATCGACGCGCTCGTCCCGTTCTGCGGTGACGGCCACTTCCACTACTGTTTCGACTACCGGCGGTCCGGTCCACGCAGCGAGCCCCGGGTCACGTACATCGACATCGAGAGCTTCGATACCGACAAGATCGTCGCCCCGAGCTTTGACGCGTTCCTCCGCAAGCTCCGCCCCTCCGGCATCACCGTCGCGATCGGCATCGAGACCACGGCGAAGATCAGCACCGTCGCCGCCGCGATCTCGAAGGCGAGCCGTTACCCATTCGAGGCACAGGGAGATCAGGACCACGGCTACCACCTGTTCCGCGCCAAGCTTCCCGGCGACTCGAACTGGGCCTTCATGACGCCCAACGTCGTGCGGCGCGGGTTCGTGCGCAGGTCCGACGCGAAGGACGCGAAGCTGCGAGACCAGCTCGCCGACCACGTCGAGCGGTTCCCGGAGCACGCGGACTGCAACTACTTCGTCACGGCCGACTTCGGAACCGCTGCCGGCGGCAAGCTATCGCGCGCGATCGAGAAGCTTCCGTACCCATCGCGCCGCGTCCGCCTCGTCGACTAAACGGGGTCCGAGCGGCATGCACGACGAAGTCGCAGCGCAACTGTTCCGCGATCGTCGAACGCCGCCCGACGCGCTCATCGCCGGCACGAACGGCGGACGCACTTCATGGGCGTCGCTTGAGCGTGACTGTAGGTGGAATGCATCGCTTGCGCACACGCGCCACGAACGTGCGGATCCGCGATCGTCACTCGACGTTTTCAGGCGATGGCCGATTCGCCAGGTATGTCTCGTCTGGGAGTCGCCTCCGCGCAAGGACTGCTCGCCCGAGCTGGAGGGGCGCATCATTTGCGGCCCATGCCGCAGTGGCCCACCGCTGCATCGCCCGTTCTCGGTGCGCATCCGCTGATGACGAGGCGGTCTCCTGGTTGCAGGTCAGGCTCATGGTCGCCAGCCTGAGTTCGTTACGAGCTGCCCCCGAGATCCCGCTCAGGGTCGGGAACCGTGTCGAGTCCTGCTCGTCGACGATGACCCCTCGCTCCGCGCGGTGGTCCGGCGCATCCTGGGTACTCGGCGATACACGATCGTGGAGGCAGAAGGCGCCGAACAGGCATCGACCATCGTCCGGACCTCCCACGAGCGGTTCGATCTCGTCATCAGCGACGTCGTGATGGCGGGCAGCGACGGCTATGCGCTCGCGGCCCAGCTCCTCGACTCGGTCGGTGCCATGATCCTGATATCGGGCTATCCGGTGAACCCGCACAAGCTGCTTCCCGAGGTTCGGTTCGTGCAGAAGCCGTTCACAGCACAGGAGCTGCGCGATTGCGTCGCAGGGGCGCTGGCTCTCGAGACCGCGCGATGATCGTCGCGATCTCTCGGTTCGCGATCAAGAACGGAACCCAAGCCTCGGTGCGCGCAGCGTTCGAGAACCGCCCGCGGGCCGTGGAGGCCACACCAGGGTTCATCGCCATGGAGGTGTTTCAACAGGACGCGACGTTCGTACTGCTGACGCGCTGGACCGACGAGATGACGTTCCGGGCCTGGCATGCCGGCCCCGCTCACCATGACTCGCACGCGATGATTCCCAAGGGGATCAAGCTCGATCCATCGCAGACCATGTTGCTCGTCGCCGAGCGCATCGCGGGTGCGACCTCCGGATCCGCCGCGGGCGATCTCGTCAACGATGGATTCCTGCCGATCGCGCAGATCGTCCGAGATGGCGGGTCACTCCACGCCGTCGCGGTGGACGGCACCGGCCACGTGACGCGTGCGAATTCTGCGATGTGCCGCGCCGTCGGTCGTGACATCACGGGCCTCCGGTTCGCCGATCTGCTCGCCGGCGAGAGCAACCGAATGCTGACCGAGCACCTGCGCCTCGGGGGGGAGGAGCCGGTCATGCTGCAGATCCGGACCGTCGACGAGCAGTTCGTCAGCCTGTCCGCGCGTGCGCGAAGTGCACCGCCCGGCTTCGTGGTGATCGCCGAACCGCGATGGGACGATCACCGGGCGCTCGAGGCGACGCTGATGACGATGAACGCCGAGTTGGCCCAGCTATCGCGCGAGAACGCCCGGCAAGCGCGGGCGCTTGAAGACGCCAACCGCTCGCTGCGAGACGCGCACTGGCACCTCGAGAAGATCGCGCAGGTGCTTCCGATCTGCCTGTCCTGCAGGTCGGTCAAGAGCAGCGAGGGAACCTGGGAAGAGGCGGCGAACTTCCTGCTCCGTCACGCGGACTTTCTCAGTCACGCGTACTGCCCCCCTGTGCCGAGAAATATAGCGCGAGTATCGAGGAGGAATCGTGACCGCTCTGGGCCTTCGCACGGCGTCCGCACACGCACTCCTCGCCGACGAAGGTGTCCCCCTCGCGATCAGCGCCGTGCTGAGCGACAATTACATCTCCCCGCCGGCGACAATTACATCGCCCCATTTCTGAGGCGGCCTCGGCGGTCGGCGGCGTGCTCTTCACTTCGGTGGAGAGGCAGGCCGCGTGCGACCAGTGAGCG
>JALZOI010000764.1 GCA_030857245.1 Myxococcota bacterium | reverse complement strand
CCGCGGGGTACCCCGCCGATGCCGACTTCGTCCGCTCGACGAGCGGCACGGCGCCCGACGGCGTCTTCGGGTAGGCGAGTGGCGGCACGCTCGGCGTGCGCGCGCGCGGGCTCGCAGCGACCGGCGGCACCGACGGGACGATGAACTTCGAACCCGGCTTGGGCTCCGCGGTGTCGAGCGCGCCGACGTCGCCGATCGCGATGCACTCGGCGAGGGCGTTGGTGGCGTCGATCCGCCCTGACGGCGTCGGCGGTACCGCGCGCGGCTCCGCGGGAATCGTCGCGGGGCGCGGCGCCACGCTCGGCGGGCCAGGCTTCATCACGAGCCGCGCCGCCTCGAGCTCGACGAGCACGGTCTTGCTCTTGATGTCGGGATCGAGGAACCGGAGCGTCACGCCGACGCGGCCATGCAGCACCGACGGCGTGGGCGACGAGCTCACGACCTCGGCCTCGCCTTCGACCATGATCCCTCCGTCCTTGAGCGTCACCGCGAAGCGGCCGCGCAACCCGGCCGGGATGGGGGATGCCATCGGCACGAACAAGCCGTTCCTGTCCGCGTAGCGCCGGAACGCCGCCACGAATTGCTCGCCCGTGCCGCAGGACGAGACCAGGTAGATCGGAGCCCCGGTCGTCACCTTGCGCCAGTGTAAGTCAGTCGGGGTACTCAAGGAAGGAGTTCACCCGCTCCGAAAAACCGACAGGCGCCCCGGGGCACGGGACGCCTGTTGGCCGATCGGCAGATCGAGCACAACTCGGTGTGCTTAGCCGATGATGAAGTCGTGGGCCCGGACGGTCTTGCGGCCGTTCTCGGTGGCCCGCTTCGAGGCCTGCTGGATCAGCCAGCCAACGTAGAAGTTGAGGCCGTCCAGCGCGTCGCCGGCCGTGTTGCAGCCAGCGTCCTTGATCATCTGGCGAACCTTCGAGGACACCAGCAGCATCTCGGTGGGGCGGCTCATACCGCCGCTGCCGCCGGACTTACCCTTACCCTTCTTTGCCTTGGCCATCTTGCTCTCCCTGTTGCGTGAAAACGAAGCTCGGCTCTTTTACACCTGTCCGCTGGGTTCGCCACCGCCGCCTGCCCGGTTTCGACCCGGCCAAACGCGGCGCTAGCGCTCGAGCTTGACGACGAACGTGTCCGCCTTCGGGATCCGATCACCGTCGGCGCGCTTCGACTCGAGCGCGGGTGCCGCGGTGAGGTCGAGCTTGAAGCGATACAGCCCCGCGACATAGATCGCGCCCGCGCTATCGACCGCGATCGCGCGGCCCTGATCGTGGTCCTTGTCGCCCCAGCTCTGCGCCCACACGAGCGCGCCCTTCGGGTCGAGCTTCGCCGCGAACACTTCCTTGTTGCCCTTGCTCGTGACGGCGCCCTTGCCGAAATCGACCGTGCCCTCGAACCAGCCGGTGACGATGATGTTCCCGGCAGCGTCGGCGGCGACCGCGGCGGCGGCGTCGTTGCGATCGGCGCCCCACGTGCGCACCCACGCGAGCTTGCCATCGTTGGTGAAGCTCGCGACGAACACGTCGCTCTCACCGACGCTGGTGTGATCATCGCCCGGCCCGAACGAGATGCCGCGATCGAACGTGCCGACCATCGTGATAGTGCCCGCGGGATCGACGACGACGCCGCTCGCGCCCTCCTCGAACGCGTTGCCGTGCCTCATCGACCACACGTGGTCACCGTTGAGATCGTACTTCGCGAGCACGATATCGGTGCTCGCGCCGCTGGCGGTCATCGGCGCGCCGCCCCACTCCGCGGTGTCGCGAAACGTGCCCTGCACGTAGATGTTGCCCTGCGCGTCGACCGCGAGGTGCCGGATGCTGTCGTTGTGCTTGCCGCCGAACTGCTTGATCCACTCGAGGTCCCCCGAGGCGGCGAGCTTGATCAGCACCGCGTCGGTGCCGCCCTTCGACTTCAGCGTGCGCGTCGGATCGAACGTGCCGACGTCCATGAACGAGCCGCCGACGATCCAGCCGCCGTCGGGCGTGGCGGCGATCGAGTTCGCACCATCGGAGTCGATGCCGCCCGCCGTGTAGAGCCACTTCGGCTCGCCCGCGGCGTCGAACGCGGCGACGTAGAGATCATCGGAGCCGCTCGACTTGTGCTTGAGCTCGCCCAGCGCGAGCTCGTCGAGGAAGTTGCCGGCGACCGCGACCACGTCGCCCGACACGGCGACGGCGTTCGCCGTGTCATCGCGCTTGTTGCCGAAGGTGCGGCCCCACGCGATCTGGCCGTCACCGCCGAGCTTCACGAGGTAGGCGTCGGACGTCTTGTCGCCGACCGAAGCGTGCTTGCCGCCCGCACCGAGATCCGTCTCGCCGTCGAAGTAGCCCGCGACGTAGATGTCGCCGGTGGCGGTGACGGCGACATCGCGGACCGACTCGCTGCCGAGGCCGCCGAAGCCGATCGCCCACACCGGCTTGCCGGTCGCGCCACCCGGATCGGCGGCGAGCGCGGGCAGCGGCTTGGTGTCGAGCGGCTTCTTGACCTGCGGCGGGGCGGGCTGCGCGACCGCGGCGGTGGTGGTTGCCTTGCCGGCTTCCTTCTTGGTGTCGCACGCGGTGCTCGTGAACACCCCGGCCGCAGCGAGAGCGAGAGCGAGAGCCATCGATGACGAACGCATGGCGATCACGATGTCACGCAGCGGGCGGCAACGCGAGCGGATCGTCGACGGAGCTGGCCGCGGGACGATCGGAATTCGAGCCGGACATGGTGCGAGAATCTTCCCGGGAACCGGGTGGCGATCGAGTTGTCTGAGCGCCGCCCGCGAGTACGATGCCGCGCATGATCGGACGGGGCCTCGCGCTCGCTGCAACCGTGCTCGCGATCGAGTGTCTGGCCGGCTGCCCGGCCCGACCCGCGCCGCGAGGACCCGAGGCCTCCGAGCGCGACGCCACGGCGGTGCGGATCCGGATCGCCAACGCGGAGGCGCGGCGTGGTGGCGGGGTCGCCGAGCTGGCGGAGCTCGCGAAGTACGGCAGCACGCACGAGCGGGTGCTCGCGCTGCGTGGGCTCGGGCGGACCGCCGGCGCACTCGCGATCGAGGAGCTGCGAGGCTCGCTCGGTGCTGCGGATCTGGAGATCGTCCTCGCGGCCGCCGCGGGTCTCGGCCTCGCCGCGGCGCTCGACGAGACCGAGCTCGAGGTGACCCCCGCGCTGATCGCGGCGCTCGCGCGGGCCGGCGATCGCGCGCCGATCGTGATCGAGGCTCTCGGCCGCGCCGGTGACGTGACGGCGCAGGAGCCGCTACGCGCGCAGCTCCAGGGACCAACGCCGCATGCCGAAGCCGCCGCGATCGCGCTCGGCCGCCACGGCCGCCGCAAGCTGGCGCTCACCGATGCGGCGCGCGACGCGCTCGCGAAGGCGACGGAGCACGCCGATCCGGCGGTGCGTTACGCGGCGGTGTGGGCTCTCTCGCGCGAGCACCTGCCCGCCGAGGTCATCGGTGCGCCGCGCGTGACCCGCGTGACCGCGTCGCTCGTCGCGCGGCTCGCGGACAGCGCCCCCGAGA
>JALZOI010000170.1 GCA_030857245.1 Myxococcota bacterium | reverse complement strand
GTCTCACCCCGCGGCTCGATCCGGACGTAGAACACCGAGCCCAGCGCGTAGTGCTCGATCGTCGGCTCGTGATGCTGCTGACGATCATCGTGATGATGATGGTGATGATGGTGATGCCGGTCGCCGCGCTGCGAGTCGCGCGTCAGGAGGTCGGCGACGCCGGCCACCGCCGCGAGGACGTCGAGCGGCGTGACCACCGCCTCGCTGACCTGGGTGCGCTCGCCGCGGAAGCGGAGCACCACGCCGCGCTCGTCGCGCCGCTGGTCGACGAGCGGGTAGCCGCGCTGGCCGAACAGCCGGACGATCTCCAGCGCCGACGGCGCGGCGGGCTGGTCGACGAGCACCCAGGATCGCTCCGGTCCGAGCACCGTCGTGGTGCTCTGCGCCGGCGTCATCGGCGTGCAGGCCGCGAGCGCGAGGGTCAGGGCCATGGCGGTCGGGATCGATGAATGCTTCATGGGGGCTCTTCGTCGGACGGGCCTCGCCATACTGACAGGTCGACCGCTCCGCGCAGGTTCCGCGTGTGTTGCGGCGTATGAACGCGTGGGCCCGGTTACGCCATCCGGCACAGCCCGGCAGCGGGGCCGCTCGTCGATCGACGACGGGCTCAGTCGCCCCGGTACACGAGCGTGCCGTTGCCTGTCGCCGCCGCATCCGCGAGGGTCAGCACCTTCCGGGCGATCGCGATGCGTGCATCGTCGGCGATGCGTGCCGCGATCACGGCGCTCATCCAGGGCTCCACCGTCGTGCGCTGCAGCGACCGCAACGCGTCGTCGACCGCGGCTTGCGTCCATGCCGCGACGGTTCGGCTCAGCTCGGCGATCAGCGCGTCCAGCGCGCGATCCGCCCACGATCGGTGTGACGCATACGGATCGAGGGCCAGGCCGAGCGCCCCCGCATCCTCGGCATCGAGATCCACCGCGCCGTCAGGACGAGCGAGCCGCTCCTGGTCGCGCAGGACCGCGTCGCCACGGGGAGCGCCGACAAAGAGCTGAAACGTGGCCATCACTCACCTCGCTGCCGGGATCGTGGGCTCGGTCGAGCTACGAGCCCTGCCACTCGCACTGCTGCTTCGTGCAGAGATCCTTCGCGATCTCGGCCGTGTACTTGGCGTCGGTCGTCGTGTAGTAGGTCTTGATCTCGGTGTTGTACTCGGACTTGCACAGGCACGTGCCGGGGACCGCGTTCTCCTTGGGACACTCGCCCTCGGTGAACTTGCCGCCCAGCGCCGTGCACTGCGTGGGATCGGATTCCTTGTTGAACGTGCAGATGCCGGTATCGGCATAGTCGCAACCACCGGCGACCGTCTTCGGCAGCGCCGGATCGACGGCGGCCTTGTCATCCTTGGCGGCGCCTCCCTTGGCGTCGTCCTTCTTGCCGCATCCACCGACCAGCGCGATCGCGAGCATCGTTGCAAACCCGAGGTGCTGTCTCATCAGGATCTCCTTGCCGTGAGGTGTTCACGGAGAGAAAAATCATACGGGCTGCGCCGTCGGCGCGTCACGCCGACGAGCGCGGTTTCGAGCCGAGCCATGGGAGGCAGGCGAAGGGGGGCCGGGTCATCCGCGTACCCTTTCTGGAAAGCCGCCGCCGGCTCGGCCGTCACGGTCGCGGATCGATCGTGGCGTTGCAGTGCGGGCAGGTCGTGGTCGTTGCTGTCGTCGTGATCGGCGGCGTCGAAGCTCCGGGCGTCGGCTTGCTCCGGTGCAGCTCCTCGACGAACCCACTCGAGAGGATGCCGACCGGCAGCGCGAGGGCACAGATGCCGATGAACGCCACGATCCCGCCGAGTAGCTGGCCGAGCGGTGTGGTCGGCGTCATGTCGCCGTACCCGACGGTCGTGATCGTCACGATGCTCCACCACATCGCGCGCGGGATGCTCGTGAACTGGGTGCCCGGCTCGCGGTGCTCGACGACGTAGAGGGCACCAGCCGCCAGCAGCGTCGCCACGAGGACGAACGCGAACGTGACGCCGAGCTCGATGCGTCGCGACCGGATCACCCGGACGAGCGAGCCCACCGCGGTGCCGACGGCGCGTACCCGGCCCAGCCGGATCAGCCGCAGCAGCCGCAGGATCCGCAGGAAGCGAAGATCGATCGTCCCGGGAAACGCCAGATCCACGTAGAACGGCACGATCGCGAGCAAGTCGACCAGGGCCATCGGCGTGAGCGCGTAGCGCAGCCTGCCGCGAACGCCATCGGCGTACCTGGGATCGCTTGCACACGACCACAAGCGCAGCATGTACTCCACCGTGAAGACCGCGACGGAGGCCCCCTCGAAGCTTGCGAAGAAGCGCGGCGCCTGGCGGGCGATCGAGAGGTCGGTCTCGAGCACGCAGGTCACGACGTTCGCCGCGACGAGCAGCAGCAGCAGGGAGCTCAGCAGTCGACCAACGCGGTCATCCGCCCGCGGATGCGTCAGGATCTCGCGAACGCGGCGGCGCATCAGCGGCCGCACGTGCAGCTCGGCAACCGCGCGCCTTCATCACACCGCCGCATGGCACGCCATTCTAGTGTCGGGAGCGCCGAAGGGTCCAGTCTGCGATGCGCGGAGCTACGAGCTGCGGCCCGCCGAGAAGTAGCTCGACTGCGGGTGTGCGAAGTAGAGGCCTGACACCGACGCCGTCGGGTGCATCGCGTAGCTCTCCGTCAGGATCACGCCGTGGTGGTCGGCGTGGTCCAGCAGCTTGAACAGCGTGCCCTTCGGCGCGTGATCGGGGCAGGCCGGGTAGCCGAACGCGGGGCGGATGCCGCGGTACTGCTCGGCGAGGATCTGCTCGGACGTCAGCCCCTCCGCCTGACCGTAGCCCCACTCCTCCCGCACGCGCTTGTGGAGCCACTCGGCGGCGGCCTCGGCGAGGCGATCGGCCAGCGCCTTGGACATGATCGCGTTGTAGTCGTCGTGCTCGCGGTCGAAGCTCGCGGAGAGCTCGTCGGTGCCGAGGCCGGCGGTGACGATGAACATGCCGAGGTGGTCGCGCGGCGTGCCGCCGGGCGCGAGCGGCGCGATGAAGTCAGCGAGCGAGAGCGAGACGTCCTTCTCCTCGAGCTGGCGCGGCATCGGGAAGCGCCCGAGCTCGCCGGCCTTGCCGGCGGGATCGAAGACGACGATCTCGTCGACCGCGTTGGTGCCGGCGGGGAAGAAGCCGTAGGTCGCGCGCGCGCGCAGCAGCTGCTCACCGACGATCCGCTTCAACAGGCTCTGGCCGTCGGCGAAGACCTTGCGGGCCGCGTCGCCCTTCTCGGGGTGCTGCAGGATCGCGGGGTAGCGCCCCGACAGCTCCCAGGTGTGGAAGAACGGCGACCAGTCGATCCACTTCGCGAGCTCGGCGAGATCGAGCTCGAGGTTCCGCACGCCGACGAACGCCGGCGTCGGGATCGTCGTCTCGTCGAACACGAGGTGCTGCTTGCGGGCGCGCGCCTGCTCGATCGACAGCAGCGGCCGCTTCTGCGCGGAGTGGTGCGCGGACCGCACCGAGTCCTGCTTGGCCTGGACCTCGGCGATGTACGGCAGCTTCTCGGTCGACAGCAGCTTGCCCATCACGCCGACGGCGAGCGACGCATCCGGCACGTGGATGGTCGGGCCGCTGTACGCGGGCGCCACCTTGACCGCCGTGTGCTTGCCCGACGTCGTCGCGCCGCCGATCAGCAGCGGCATCGTCATCCCGCGGCGAGTCATCTCGGTCGCCACCGAGATCATCTCGTCGAGCGACGGCGTGATCAGGCCGCTGAGCCCGACCATGTCGACGCCGAGCTCGATCGCGGTGTCGAGGATCTTGTGCTGCGGCACCATGACGCCGAGGTCGGTGACCTCGTAGCCGTTGCAGCGCAGCACGACGGCGACGATGTTCTTGCCGATGTCGTGGACGTCGCCCTTGACGGTGGCGATCACCATCTTGCCCTTCGCGGTCGTCACGCCGGTGCGGCGCTTCTCGGCGTCCATCAGCGGCTCGAGGATCGCGACGGCCTTCTTCATCACGCGCGCCGACTTCACGACCTGCGGCAGGAACATCTTGCCGGCGCCGAACAGCCCGCCCACGATGTTCATGCCGTCCATCAGCGGACCCTCGATGATGTCGAGCGGCTTCGGGTAGGCCTCGAGCGCCTCGGCGACGTCGACATCGATGAAGTCGGTGATGCCGTTGACGAGCGCGTGCGCCATCCGCTCCTTGAGCGGGAGCTTGCGCCACAGCAGCTCGTCCTCCTTGCGCACCGACTCGCCGGAGTAGCTCGCGGCGAGCACGAGCATGCGCTCGGTCGCGTCAGGCCGCCGGTTGAGCACGAGATCCTCGACGTGCTCGCGGAGCACCGGGTCGATGTCGTCGTAGACGGCGAGCTGGCCGGCGTTGACGATCGCCATGTCGAGGCCGGCCTTGATCGCGTGATAGAGGAACACCGCGTGCATCGCCTCGCGGACCCTCGGCGACGTGCGGAACGAGAACGACAGGTTCGAGACGCCGCCCGACACCTTGGTGCCCGGCAGCTCCGCCTTGATCCGGCGCACCGCCTCGATGAAGTAGACCGCGTACGGGTCGTGCTCCTCGATGCCGGTGCCGATCGTCAGGATGTTCGGGTCGAAGATGATGTCCTCGGCCGGAAACCCGATCTCGGTCAGGATCTTGTAGGCGCGGTGCGCGATCGCGAGCTTGTGATCGACGTCGGTGGCCTGGCCGGTCTCGTCGAACGCCATCACGACGACGGCGGCGCCGAACCGGCGGACGATCCTGGCCTGGCGGATGAACGACTCCTCGCCTTCCTTGAGCGAGATCGAGTTGACGACGCCCTTGCCCTGCAGGCACTCGAGGCCGGCCTCGATCACCGAGAACTTCGACGAGTCGACCATCACCGGGATCCGTGCGATGTCGGGCTCGGCGGCGATCAGGTTCAGGAACCGCTTCATCGCGGCGACGCCGTCGAGCATGCCCTCGTCCATGCAGACGTCGAGGATGTTGGCCCCGCCCTCGACTTGCTGGCGCGCGACCGCGACGGCCTCGTCGTACTTGTCGTCCTTGATCAGCCGGCGGAACGCCGCCGACCCGGTGACGTTCGTGCGCTCGCCGACGACGACGAAGTTGGTCTCCGGCGTGATCGTCAGCGGCTCGAGGCCGGCGAGCCGCATGTGCTTGGACGGCACCGGCACGCTGCGCCGCGTGACGCCGTCGACCGCCGCGCGGATCGCGGCGATGTGCTCGGGGCGCGTGCCGCAGCAGCCGCCGACGAGGTTCAGCATGCCCTCGCGCGCGAAGCTGCCGAGCACCTTCGCCATCTGCTCGGGCGTGTCGTCGTAGCCGCCGAACTCGTTGGGCAACCCGGCGTTCGGGTAGCAGGCGGTGCGGACGCCGGCGATCCGCGCGAGGTCGGCGACGTGCGGGCGCATGTCATCCGCGCCGAGCGCGCAGTTGATCGACACGGCGAACAGGTTCGCGTGCGAGACCGAGTTGAAGAACGCCTCGACGGTCTGGCCCGACAGCGTGCGACCCGAGCGATCCGGAATCGTCACGCTCGCGATCACCGGCACGCGGCGGACGCCGGCCGCGAACAGCTCCTCGAACGCGTAGAGCGCGGCCTTGCAGTTGAGCGTGTCGATGTGGGTCTCGGTCAGGATCAGGTCGACGCCGCCCTCGATCAGCGCGCGTGCCTGCTCGGCGAACGAGTCGACGAGCTGGCGGAACGTGATCGCGCGGGCGCCGGGATCGTTGACGTCGGGCGACAGCGACGCGGTCTTCGTCGTCGGACCGATCGAGCCGGCGACCCAGCGCGGGCGGCCGTCCTCGGCCGCGACTCGATCGGCAGCGCGCCGGGCCACCTGCGCGGCGGCGAGGTTCAGCTCGCGGACGTGGGCCTGGAGCTCGTAGTCGGCGAGCGAGATCGACGTGCCGGTGAAGGTGTTGGTCTCGATGATGTCAGCGCCGGCGCGGAGGAACTGCGCGTGGATGCCCTCGATCGCGTCGGGCTGGGTCATCGCGAGCAGATCGCTGCAGCCCTTGAGCGAGACCGGGTGGTCCCGGAAGCGCTCGCCGCGCCAGACCGCCTCGTCTGCGAAGCCCAGATCCTGGATCATCGTGCCCATCGCGCCATCGAGGACGACGATGCGACGTTCGAGGGCTTCGAGCAGCTGATCTACGGACGACATATCGGGCGTGATTACCATCGTTTGACGGGCCACGGTAGGTGCGTCCTCGACGGTGATCCCGGGCGTCGCCGCCGGGGCAGGCCGACCAGAACGCAGTAGGGTGCCCCATGATCGATGCCTATGCGTGGACGACCCCGAACGGCCAGAAGCTGCTGATCGCGCTCGAGGAGCTCGGTCTGCCGTACAACCTCAAGTGGGTCGACCTCGGCAAGGGTGAGCAGAAGCGGCCCGAGTTCCTGGCGATCAACCCGAACCACAAGATCCCCGCGATCGTGGATCACGAGGATCCGAGCGATCAGCCGATCAGCGTGTTCGAGTCCGGCGCGGTGCTGGTCTACCTCGCCGAGAAGGCGGGCCAGTGGCCGCAGGGTCGCGATGGCTTCGTCGCGCTCGAGTGGATGTTCTTCAACGCCGGCGGCCCGGGGCCGATGACGGGGCAGCTCTACTACTACAAGAACCGGCCGGCCGGCGAGGAGGAGCCGAAGGCGGTCGAGAAGTTCACGACCGAGGTCAACCGGCTGTTCGGCGTGCTCGAGCGCCGGCTCGGGGAGAGCGCGTTCCTCGCCGGACCGGCGTTCACGGTCGTCGACATCATGAACTTCACGTGGCCGCACGCGGCGATCACGAAGCTCGGCCTCGACGTCGCGACGTACCCGAACGTGAAGCGCTGGTACGAGGCGATCGCCGCGCGACCCGCGGTGCAGCGCGCGCTGGCGCTCAAGCCCACCTGACGCCGGAATTTCAGGGTCGTGCGGCCTGTAATGACGGGGCGCCTCGCGACCTTCCTCGAGCACCCATGGCCGACGTCCCCGCTTGCTGCTGTGCTGACTGGGCCGCGCTGCTCGCGCGCGATCACGCGGGGCGGCTCGCGGGGATCGCCCGCCGCGAGGGGCTGTCACCGGTCGACGCGCTCGATGCGGTCCAGGACGCGTTCCAGACGCTGCTGACCCGCGACGACATCGAGGCGCTCCGCGGCCGGCCCGCCGATGCGGCGCGGCTGCTCGCGACGATCACGCGCAACGCGGCGCGCAACCTCCGGCGTCGTCACCATCGAGCGAAGCCGCACGTCGATGTCGAGGACACGCCGCTCGCGGGTGACGACCGGCCCGACGAGGCGGTGGATCGCGCGGAGACCTCGGCGCAGCTCGTGAGCTGCATGGCGCAGCTCGGCGACGTCCATCGCCACGTGATCACGCTGCGCGTGCTCGAGGAGCTCTCGGGGCAGGAGGCGGCGCAGGCGCTCGGCGTCACGGCCAATCACGTCGGCGTGCTGCTGCATCGCGCCCGCAAGGAGCTCGAGCGCTGCATGCAGGGCGGCTGACGCTACGGGCCGCAGAACGCGACGCGATCGAAGCGCGCGACGCCCGGGTCGCGCTCGGGCTGGAACGTGCCGGCGCCGAAGTCGAGCTTGACCTGCGCCGGGACCGAGCCGGTCACCAGGCCGACGCGCTCGAAGTGCTCGCCGTCGAGCGAGTACTCGGCGAGCAGGCCGCGCTCGCCGACCGCCGGGCGGATCCGCCACCACTGCTTCACGGTGGACGCGACCTCGACCGTGCCGTACCCAACCATGGTGGTCGCGTCGAACGCGGACAGGGTGCCGCCCGAGTGATTCAGGGACGCGCTGATCTCGCCGGCCGTGACGGCGTATGCGTGGACCACCAGGTACCCGGATGGCGCCGCCAGGAGGCTCGCGATCTCGACGACGATGCCGGCCGGACCCATCGCCGCGACGGTCGCCTGGGTGCAGCCGCCGTAGCTGACCTCGTCGGGATCGGGCGCGACGCGCAGCTGCCCGCTGGCGAGCGTGACGCTGGAGCGATGCTCGCTCGGGCCGCCCCACGGGCACACCGCGGGGCCATCGAAGCTGTCGTCGATAACTCGTGCGTTGCACGGCAGCGGGGGCGGGGGCGGCGCTGCGTCGCCGCCGATCGTGTCGTTGCGATCGAGGCCGAGGATGATGTCGCAGCCACCGAGGAGCAGCGCGAGGACCGCGACCGAGGGACGACCGCGAGACGCCAAGCCTTCCCATCATGTTCCGGATCGCAGCGCGAGACAACACCATGACGGTCACGGCGCGGCGATCGCGACGTCGCCCGCGAGCGCGCGGTCCAGGACCCCGGCGACGAACGCCCGGGGGCGGCTGCCGACGATGCGGCCGACCTCGCGGCCGTCGCGCAGGATGACGCAGGTCGGCATCGAGCGTACGTCGTAGCGCTGGGCGAGCGCGGGCTCGGCGTCGACGTCGACGGCGGCCACGCGCACGCCCTGGGCGGCGTACTCGGTCGCGAGGCTCTCGAGCACCGGCTTCATGACCCGGCACGGACCGCACCAGGTGGCGGTGAAATCGAGCAGGAGAATGCCGCGGGCGGCGGCCGCGGTGGCGAGGGAGGCGGTGTCGAGGTGCGGCATGGACCGCCATAGGTGTCGGCCGGCGCCCGCCTTACATCGCCGATGGACGAACGTTTTTCGCGATCGATCGCCCTCCCGGACGGGTACGATGGTGTCGTGCGCCTGAGGGTCGGGATCGTGCTGGTCTTGATGGTGGGCTGTCGGGCGGGGTTCGATCCCATCGGCGGGGGCGACGACGTGCCGGGCGACGCGCCCGGTGACGAGCTCGTAGCGACCGATGGCCCGCTCCCCGACACCATGGCGATCGCGTGCCCGGCCGGCTACCAGCAAACCGCGATCGCCGGGTCGAAGTACAAGGCGGTCGACGACTCGGAGACGTGGACGGGCGCCCAGGCCGCGTGCCTCGCCGATGGCCAGCACCTCGTGATCTTCGACGATGCCGTCGAGCGTTCGGTCGTCACGATGCTGCTCCCCGGTCGTGATCTGTGGGTCGGCGTCTCCGATCGCATCACGCTGGGGACGTGGACGACGGTGACCGGCGGGGCCGCCGTGTACCTCCCCTGGGCGAGCGGCGAGCCCGCGCTCGATCCGCTGGAGCGCTGCGTCGAGGCGGAGAGCCCGGGCTACGCGCTGATCGAGCAGAGCTGTTCGAGCGGCCGCCGCTACATCTGCGAGTGCGACGGCATCGCGAGCGATCCCGCGAGCTACTAGCGACGCGTCCGGATCCGGCTCGTGAACCTCGCGAACCTCGCCGGATCACGTGCTCCGCGAGCTGCGTGTCCGGCGATGCCCCACCTTGCCATCGTTGCAGCACTCCGCGCTCCGGCCGAGACTTGCTCTCAGGCCGTATGCCACGCACGCCCTCGAAGCCGATCGTCCGCGAGCTGCCCGCCCCGCCCGACCCGCGGTCCGATGACGCCGCTCCGCCATCGCGGACGGCGACGCCGCCGGCGGTGTTGCCGCGCGGCACCCGCAAGGATCTCGCACCGCAGGCGGCGGGGCTGCTCGATCCACAGGAGCCGATCTCGCTGATCGCGCACGACATCAAGACCCCGCTCGCGATCATCCTGCTCGAAGCCGAGATCGCGCGGGCGCGGATCTCGCCCGCCGAACAGCCCGCCCTCGCCAGCAGCCTCGCCCGGATCGCGGAGAATGCCGCGTACATCGATCGCCTGATCGGCGACCTCCTCGATGCGGGCGCGGTGCACGCGGGCGAGCTCGAGCTGCGGCGGCAGCGGGTCGACCTCGCACGGCTGATCGGCGAGATCGTGGAGCGGGCGGTGTCGAGCGTGGACCGCGGCCGGATCGTCGTGCGCGCCGCCGGGCCGGTGATGGTCGACGGCGATCCGACCCGCCTCGAGCGGGTGATCGCGAACTTGCTGAGCAACGCGTTCAAGTACAGCCCGCAGACCGGGCGGGTCACGATCCAGCTCGAGGTCGATCGCCACCGCGCGAAGGTGTCGGTGATCGACACCGGCCTCGGGATGACCCCCGAGCAGACGCGCAACGTGTTCGCGCGCTATCAGCGCACCGAGAGCGCGCGGGATCGCGACGGGTACGGGCTCGGCCTCTACATCAGCCGCGAGATCATCGTCGCGCACGGCGGTCGGATCGGCGTGGCGAGCGCGCCGGGCAAGGGATCGCGGTTCTTCTTCGAGCTGCCCGCGGTGCCTTAGGCCGAGCATGCGGTAGGCTGCGCGGGATGCCGACCGAGCAGATCTTCGACTCCATTCTCGACACCGCGGGCCACACGCCCATGGTGCGCCTCTCTCGCATCTCGAACGGGCTGCCGTGCGAGCTGCTCGGCAAGTGCGAGTTCATGAACCCCGGCGGCTCGGTGAAGGACCGGATCGGCATCCGCATGCTGCTCGACGCCGAGCGCGAGGGCCGCATCAAACCGGGCGATACGCTGATCGAGCCGACCAGCGGCAACACCGGCATCGGCATCGCGATGGCGGCGGCGGTGCGCGGCTACCGGGTGATCATCACGCTGCCCGAGAAGATGTCGCAGGAGAAGCAGGTCGTCCTCGAGGCGCTGGGCGCCGAGATCATCCGCACCCCGACCGAGGCAGCCTGGGATTCCCCGGAGAGCCACATCGGCGTCGCGAAGCGACTCAAGGAGATCATCCCGAGCTCGCACATCCTCGATCAGTACGCGAACAAGTCGAACATCGCCGCGCACGAGGAAGGGACGGGCCGCGAGATCATCGATCAGTGCGGCGGGAAGCTCGATGCCATCGTGATGACCGCGGGCACCGGCGGCACGATCACCGGCGTCGCGAGGCTGATCAAGCGCGAGCTTCCGAACTGCAAGGTGATCGGCGTCGACCCCGAGGGGTCGATCCTCGCCGGTCCGAGCGAGATCAAGAGCTACAAGGTCGAGGGCATCGGCTACGACTTCATCCCCGACGTCCTCGATCGCCGGCTGGTCGATCGCTGGGTCAAGTCCAACGATCGCGACTCGTTCCTGATGTCGCGCCAGCTGATCCGACAGGAGGGCCTGCTGGTCGGCGGCTCGTCGGGCTCGGCGGTGTGGGCGGCGCTGCAGATCGCGAAGGAGCTCGGCGCCGGCAAGCGCGTCGTCGTGATCCTGCCCGACGGCATCCGCAACTACATGTCGAAGTTCGCGGACGATCGCTGGATGCGCCAGCAGGGCTTCGTCAAGGGTGACTGGGAGGTCGGCACGGTCGGCGACGTCGTGCGCACGCTCGGCCGCCGCAACGTGATCTCGCTCGATCTGAACGACAAGCTCGACCGCGCGACCGCGCTGTTCAAGGAGCACGGCATCTCGCAGATGCCGGTGCTCGACGACAGCAAGCTCGCCGGTATCCTCACCGAGAGCGATCTGCTGCACCACCTAGTCGCCGGCCGCGTCGGCAAGGAGACGCTGGTCGCCGAGATCATGGAGCGCAAGGTCTCGACGGTCGCCATGAACGCGAGCTCGAGCGAGCTGCCGCGGATCTTCGAGCGCGGCGAGGTCGCGATCGTGGTCGACGAGCACCGCGCCGTGCTCGGGATCCTGACGAAGATGGATCTCATCGAGATGCTCGCGGCGCGCAAGACCCAGATGCCGTAGCGGCGGCGGCGGCGGGTCAGGCGGGGGTGAGCTGGCCGACGCGCTCGAGCAGCGCATCGATCACGGC
>JALZOI010000763.1 GCA_030857245.1 Myxococcota bacterium | reverse complement strand
CTGCACCTCGGCGCAGAGCTGCTCGAACACGGGCTCGAGAAGGTCCTCGATCGCATCATCGAGGAAGTCGAAGCGACGAACCCCAAGCTCGTGTTCGTGGACTCGTTCCGCGCCGTGGTTCGCAAGTCCCTGGAGCCGGGGCAGCTGGAGCTGCAGAGCTTCGTCCAGCGCCTGGCCCTGCACCTCACCGGCTGGGAGGCGACGACGTTTCTGATCGGCGAGTACGAGGAGCGCGAGGCGGAGAGCACCGCGATCTTCACGGTCGCTGACGGGGTCATTTGGCTGTCGCAAGTGGTGGACCGCAACTCCGTCGTCCGGAAGCTCCAGGTCGTGAAGATGCGCGGGCAAGCCACGATCCCCGGCCTGCACACGCTCAAGATCTCCGACGAGGGACTGCGGATCTATCCGCGACTTCCCAATCCCGAGGAGAGCATCGGCCCGCATGCCGACGGCAAGCTGCGGCGGATGACCGGCATCGCGGGCATCGACGAGATGCTCGGCGGCGGCATCCCAGGCGGCTATTCCGTGATGGTGACGGGGCCGTCGGGCTCTGGCAAGACCGTGCTCGCGACCCAGTTCATTCGTGAAGGCGTCAAAAACGGTGAACGCGGCGTGATCGCGCTGTTCGAGAAGCCGCCCACCGAATACCTCGCGACGACGCCGGCAGCAGATAGTCTCAGCGAGCTGGTCGCGAACGGCCAGCTCGAGATGCTGTATCTCCGGCCGCTCGATCTCTCCGTCGACGAGACCATGGACGAGATCACGACCGCGGTGAGGAGGCTCGGAGCCACGCGCGTCGTCATCGATTCCCTGATGGGATTCGAGCTCGCGCTCGCGCCCACGTTTCGCGACGACTTCCGCGAGTCGCTCTACCGAATGGTCGGCTCGCTCACGAAGCTCGGGATCACGATCGTGATGACCGCCGAGCTGACGGATATCTACACCGAGCTACGCCTCAGTCCGCACGATATCTCGTTCCTCGCCGATGGCATCATCCTGCAGCGCTACGTCGAGCTCGGCGGACAGATGCGGCGGGTCTTGTTCGTCGCCAAGATGCGAGGCTTCGAGCACTCGCATGATCTGCGCCTCTACGAGATCGGCCCCGAAGGCATCGTCCTCGGAGAGCCGCTGCACAAATACGAAGGAATCCTGTCGGGAGCGCCCCGTCGCGTTCAGAAGTAGGCCTTGTTCCGTCGAGAACGGTACGCCCACCAACACAACGGCTCTGAAAGACGAACGTCGCGTTTGGTCGCTGTCCGAGCGTTGTAGGCGCGACGGGCTCGTGCTCCAGTCACCTGTCGCTGTGATCTCGAAGGACAAGGCACAACCGCTGACGGAGCGCGAGCAGATCATCCGCCTCCGTGAAGAGGTGGCTCGTGCGCGTGCAGACGCCGCCGATGTACACATCGAATCCGAACGTGTTGCCGATCAGATGAAGCAGGCGAACGAACAACTCGTCCTCGCGACGGTTCGCGCCGACGAATTGGCAGAGCGGGCGCTTCTCGGTGAACGTGCGAAGGACGAGTTCATGGCGATGCTCGGTCACGAGCTGCGCAATCCGCTCGCGCCGATCATGACGGCCGTGGATCTGATGGACCTGCGCGATCCCGACGCTTGCATCCTCGAGCGCGCGATCATCAAGCGCCAGGTTCGGCACATGGTGCGCCTCGTCGACGATCTCCTGGACATCTCCCGTATCACGGACGGAAAGGTCGAGCTCCATTGCGAGCCGATCGAGCTGTCGGACCTGGTCGCGCGCGCGATCGAGATGGTGAGCCCGTTACTCGAAGCCAAGGCGCACGAGCTCGTCGTCCGCGTTCCGGAGGAAGGCCTCGTGGTCGAGGCAGATCCGGATCGCATGGCCCAGGTCGCGGCCAACCTCCTCACGAATGCCGCGAAGTACACCCCCGATGGCGGACGGATCGTGGTGACCGGTTCGCATCAAGGCACCGACGTTGTTCTCAGCGTGAAGGACAGTGGCGTCGGCATCGCGAAGGACATGCTGTCGCGCGTGTTCGACAGGTTCGCGCAGGAGCGACAATCGCTCGCTCGCTCGCAGGGTGGGCTCGGCCTCGGGCTTGCGATCGCGAAGTCGCTGGTCGCGCTTCATCACGGGGAGGTGAGCGCACGCAGTGAAGGCCGTGGAACGGGCAGCGAGTTCATCGTCGCGCTGCCGGCATTCAGCACACCGCTGTCGCCGATCGCTGTCGCGGCACGACACACCGCGGCCGACTCGGTGCTCTACAAGATCCTCGTCGTCGATGACAGCCAGGACACGGCAGACCTGATGGCGTTCGCGCTCTCTCAGCTCGGGCACGACGTTCGCGCGGCCTACGATGGGCCATCGGCGCTTCGAGCCATCGCGGACTTCGCGCCGGACGTGGCGGTGCTCGACATCGGACTCCCCGGCATGAATGGTTACGAGCTCGCGCAGGAGCTGCGTTCGCGCAGCGCGACCATCCGCCTCGTCGCCGTCACCGGGTACGGGCAGACGAGAGATCGCAAGCGATCTCGCGATGCCGGATTTGCGAAGCACCTGGTGAAGCCGGTCAACTTCGCTTCCGTGCTCGACGCGATCCGCTCGATCACACCCGCGGAAGGCGAACGGCTACGGTCGTGAGGTCATCGGTCGACGAGATGGTGACCGTCCCGCGGTGCGCACGAATGATCTCGCTGACGATATAGAGACCGAGTCCGAGTCCTTTCGAATGGTGTCCGGTCTGCGCATGCGAGAACGGTTCGAAGATCATCCCGAGCGCCGCCGTGGGAATCGCGCGTCCGTGATTTGCGACGGTCAGCACGACCTCGGAGTCATCTTCTGCGAGCGTGATGAGGATCGGGTCGGTTCCGTGCGCGACCGCATTGTCGAGAAGGTTGGTGAGCATCTGCGCCAAGCGGCCTCGATCCCACTCGCCGCTCAGATCGCCACGGGTCGAGGCGGAGATCGCGCGGTCCGGATGAATCCGCAACGACTCGGCAACGATCTCGGCGCAGATCTCCCCGAGGTCGCAACGCTTTCGTGACAGCGGGATTCCGCTGCCGAGGCGGCCGCGGGCGAAGTCCATGACGTCTTGCACGAGCTCCGTCATGCGCTTCGAGGTCTTCTTGATCTCTTCGACGAGCACCCCGTACGGCGCTTCGAGCCGGAGATGCTGGAGCGCATCGGCGCTGATCGAGATCGCCGCGAGCGGGCTTCGCAGGTCGTGACTCAAGACCGCCATGAACTGCTCGCGCGCGCGCTCGATCTCGATTCGCTCCGTGATGTCGGACATCATCCCGATCCACTCGCGCGCGACGCCGTCTCTCACGATGGGAACGGCACGGGCAACGACCCACGCGTACCCTCCCGCCTTCCGTCGCAGCCGGTGCTCGCAGACGTAGGTGGTCGAAGCGGCGACCGCCGCGCTCCACTTCGCGCGCACGCGGGCGCGGTCGTCGGCGTGAACCGCTTCGAGCCACTCTTCCGCTCCACGCTTGAGATCGCGCAGGCGAAGGCCGGTGAAGGCGAGCCACGCGC